>NZ_JBFLAB010000035.1:0-43705 GCF_040742695.1 Microbulbifer discodermiae
GCCATGAATATGACGCCCCATGTTGCCCGGAATGACAATCGTATTGGAGGCTCTGCCATTGATGGTCGCACCAGCCGGCACGCTGGCTACCAGATCAGCCATCGGAGCAGAAAGCGGGTAGAAGAACCATTTGGCTGGGGTAAGACAATTGGTCTCATCAGGCAGATGAAAGTACGCGGTTTATCGAAAGTGAACAGTGTCTTTATGCTGACGATGATTGGCTGGAACCTGACTCGAATGAGGGCGTTACAGGGATAGTCCGTCTTGAAGGCGGGGAAAGCTCGCCACCAAGGCCCGTAAGGGTAAAAAATGGCCTTAAATCGTCTATTTGGACCGAGAATTGCGGATTCAAACGATTACCGTGTTTGAATCTGGCTGAAAATCAACAGCCTGCTAGGATTTATATAATGCTCAAAAGTTAACGATAATATCTGCGCCAATCTACACATGAAACGTACTCTGAACAGGGTAGGTTTATCAGCTTTAACACAGTGTCACGCAATACTAACGTACCAATAACTGGCCGCCTGCTTACAACCCACTCAACCGAAACTCCTACGATGATTCCAAGATCGAATTCCAACCACCATGATTATCAATAAGTGAAACACTTACCCTAATTTCTCACCTAACCAATGCCGGTATGAATTAGCCTAGATTAGCCGAAAATGTCGTGAAATTCCTCAATTGATGCTATTTTTAATTTGCGGCGAACCATCCCCAAACCATTAATTCACAAAAAAAATCTAGGCAACTATTTTACCCAATAAAATGGAAAAAGCGCCATACTACCGAAAAATGTCGTTAATTTCTTTCCCTCTTGAGCATTTTTGTATCTTCCAAAATAGAATCCAGTTTAAATTACCAGAATTGATAAATTTCATATCTTTTAGGATTGATTGATATTTATCTAATGAGGTGACTTGATTTCTTCCTATTGTAGTTTTACCGGGGGAGAGTGGCTGTATACAAACCAGCCGCTTGCAAAAATTCACCATTCTTCGTAGCAACCGAACATAAATATGATGATGAAGAGAGGATCCATAATGAAAAAGAACCTCATAGCAGTAGCCGTGAATGGAGCCATTGGTACCGCCGCCGCAGTATGGGTTCCTACCATGCCTGCGTTCGCGCAGGAAGACGCTTCCTTGGTAGAAGAAGTGATCGTTACCGGTTCACGCATAAAGCGAGCTGATCTCGAAAGTTCCAGTCCTGTCACAGTGTTAACCGCTGAAGAGATGCGAATTACCGGTCTTGTCGACGTCGGTGACCTGCTGCAGCGCTTACCTGCCATGTCTGGGTCACCCATTGGCACCACCACAAACAATGGTGGCAACGGTTCAGTTCAGATTGACTTGCGGGGTTTGGGCCCGGTGCGGACCTTGAACTTGGTAAATGGCAAACGAACAGTCGATGGTGGCGACTATCAGACTATTCCGGCCGTAATGATTGAGCGCGTTGAAATCCTGAAAGATGGTGCATCAGCTACTTATGGTGCCGATGCCGTGGCTGGCGTAGTTAACATCATCACCCGAAGTGACTTCGACGGCATAATGGTAGAAATTCAAAACGCAGATTCTTTTGAAGCCGACACCGGCGCGCAAGATAGTATTAGCTTTATTGCTGGCAAGTCGTTTGACGGCGGCAACGTAACTTTCGGTGCTGAATATGTTAAGCAGGAAGAGATCTACCAATCCGACACGCCATGGGATTTCTTTCAGAATTCTTATTTTATCTACCCAGATGCGCAAGCCTTTGAACAGGGAGGGCCAACAGCAGCCTTTGCAATAGGCTCCTCCCGCATTCCGGAGGGCCGTCTCACATCCGGCGAGCTTTTTCAGCGTAAAAACTCGGATGGTGAACTCCTGTTTCTGGACGCCGAGGGTAAGACCACTACCACTGATACCGGCATACCCGCATTTGCAAACCCTGTATGGATGAACCCTGGCGATGGCCTTGTTGCTTACGACGGTCGAACCTACAATTACGCTCCGGTCAACTATATTCAAACTCCTTATGAACGATTGAATATCTTTTCTCAAGTCAACTTCGACCTTGCCGAAAATCTCCAGTTTTACTCCGAGTTCCGCGCCAATCTGAGAACCTCAGCCCAGGAGCTGGCACCACAGCCTTATAATTCACCTTCCGATCCAGGATATAGCGGTTCATACATCCCTGTAGACCCAATCACCGGTAAGCCTTTGCGCGAAGTCAATATGGGCACATCCGACGACCCGGATTGGGTTTACACTGCTGACCAAACATTGGGGCAGGTAGTGGACCCAGTCCCCTACAATGGCATTTCCGAGGACAACTTTTACAACACTCTCGGCCAGCCAGTGATCGATGCTCGTCGCCGTATAGTCGAAAGTACTCGCCGGTTCGAGCAAAGTATTGTGCAGTTCCAGGCAATTGCAGGCCTGCAAGGTAGCTTTGCTGAGTGGGATTGGGAGGCATCTTACAACAAAGGCTTCCGCGAACGCGCCGATCAAGATTTCGGCCAGTTTTATGGACCCAACCTGTCCAAGGCCATGGGACCCTCTGCCGATCTCGATGGCGACGGCACACCAGAGTGTTATACCGACATCAACGATCCCGGCACTCTGATTCCCAACTGTGTGCCCCTGGACTTGTTCAGCGGTGCTGGCGGCATTACAGATGAAATGCTCGCCTATGTGGGAACCACTGCAGTGGACTCCATAACTGTCGAGCAGGATCAATTCAGCGCTTCCATATCTGGTGACCTGATGCAACTACCCGCTGGCGCATTGGGGGCTGCATTCGGTTACGAATACCGCCGTGAATATCTGGTTTTTGCCCCGGACTCCGCCAAGGTTGCTGGTGAAATCACCGGCAATAAGGGCGAGGGTACTGAAGGCGGCTACAGCAGTAACTCTATATTCGCAGAGTTTTTGGCTCCGCTGTACGACAATGGCAGCCAAAGTTTCGATATGTCTCTGGGCTTACGTTGGGACGACTACAGCACTTTTGGTAGCGATACTGTTTATCAATTGGGCTTGGAAGCGCAGCTAGTTGACAGTATAAAGTTTCGCGCCACTCAAGGTGAGGTATTCCGAGCTCCAAGCATAAATGAACTGTACGACGGGGAAAGTGATGCCTTCCCAGAGTACAGCGATCCATGTGCTATCGGTAACATCGATAGCTCTCCTTTCTGTGATCGTGTTGCGCCACAGCTAGACACCCAAGTTCTGACCAGAGTCGGCGGTAACCCGGAGTTGGATGCAGAAACTGGTGACACTTTCACTGCCGGCTTTGTAGTTACTCCGTCCCTTCCGGTTGGCGATCTATCCATCACACTGGACTATTGGAAAACCGAGATGGATAACTTGATCGATAATCTGGGCGCGCAGTTTATTTTGGATGACTGCTACAAAGACGGCAACCCTCAATCTTGTGCTCTGATCACTCGTCGCCCCGATTATAGTGTGAGACAGGTCAAGGACATCGGTTTTAATGTTGCTTCACTGACCGCGGAAGGTATTGATTTTGAAACCCGTTATGGCTTCGAAACGAATTTTGGCCGCTTTGAAACCTCCTTACTTTGGGTTCGACAATTAGAAAACCGCCGTACTCCCTTTGAAGGCGCTGCTACTGAAGAACAAGCTGGAACCTTAGCCGCCAACGGTAATCTCTATCCGGAGGACAAGTTAAATTACTCAGTAAATTGGTACTGGAACGACCTCAGTGTTTCTTACCTGGGCGAGTATGTTGGTGAAATTGATGCTAACGCTCAACTCATCGACTACATACAGAAAGTTGACTCGCAGTTGTACCATGATCTCGCCGCAGCTTATACTTTTCCGACTAACACACGAATCTCCTTAGGCGTGACCAACCTGACCAATGAGGAGCCTCCCTATATCGACGACGGCTTCAATGCAAGCACCGATCCATCGACTTACCGCCTCTTCGGCCGTTCCTATTATTTGCGTCTTTCCCAGGAATTTTGACCCCAGCGTTATTCGCAGATTACAATAGGCTTTGAAGGTGAAACCCACACTTCGGTGTGGGTTTTTCTTGGTCTCCATATTTTGTAAGACAAACCAAAGCGTGGAGATAAAATCTATATAATAGAAAATAAAATCTGGCCACACCAAAACCACAAATATTCCTTACGCTTGATATTCTATTTATGGATAAAATACCAGACACTTCAATCTACACGAGAACTAATTTACTTTTCTAACGTTGTGTATTTTAAGCTCTTGATCTCAAAATTACATAAATATATCCAACTAAAAACTAAGTCATAGACAAATAAGTATATTTATATCATCAACCAGGATAGTAGACTTCCGAAAGAAGTGGCGATGAAATTTACCAATAAAAATAATTATAGAATACGCATAATAAATCGAGCATGACTGCTGATTTAAAATAAGATCTGCGGTGCTTGATTACACATTAAAAAAGGTTATTTATCCTCAAAATTTTTAAAGAGATTTTGGTATCAGAAATCAGCTTATGTCTCAATTTTACTTTTATACAAAACTATATTAGTTTACGCTAGACATCAAACTGTTAGTCAGACCAATATAGTACTTCTACAACAGCTGCAGCCACTAGAGGTCCGTCAATCAATACCACTTTCCAGGAGCCACCTTGTGACTCGAAGCACAGTGCCTTTCCTGACTCACACCGACACCTATGCTATCAGTGTTAAGGCCTTTCTATTACTTTTCGCAATGGCTTTCACTCCATTAGCCAAAGCAGAGCTTGTCTGGCACTGGCAGGATCCGTTTGATGCCGCGGACAAGCAGAAGCTGACAAAGTGGATCGACCGCACCGTCACCGCGGTCGAACAGCAGGTGGGTCCCTACCCCTTTGACGTACACATATACTTTTATCGGCGCGCCGGTCGCGGCCAACCCGTGCCTTGGGCCAATACGCGCCGCGGCCGTGTACAGGGGGTCAATTTCTATGTGGACCCAAGCTTTTCTCTGCAGGACTTCCTCCGAGACTGGACCGCGCCCCACGAGTTGAGCCACCTGCTGATTCCCTACCTGGGCCGGCGCAATGCCTGGTTCGCTGAGGGCTTCGCCAGCTTCATGCAATACCAGGTGATGCAGCAAATGGGTGTATTGACAGAGGAACAGGCCCTGGCGAGATACAGGGTAAGGATCGAAAAAGCTGCCCGGGAATATCGTGAAAGCACTCAGCCGTTCGCACTGGCTGCACCGAAGCTGCAGCGAAGGAGGCAATATCCCACCATGTATTGGGGCGGGGCCGTCTACTTTTTACAGGCGGACAGGCTTTTACGCCAACGTGACGATTCCCTGCAGCGCGTGCTGGCAAGATACACCACCTGCTGTCGCACCCAAACCCGCGGGCTGGACCAGCTTGTCGCCCAACTGGACCGTATTTCCACCTCCACCCTATTCAGTAACCTGCTGCGTGACAATCGATCCCAACAGGGGTTTCCCAGGTTTCAGAACCTGTTTCCCGCGACGGAAACCGCTCAATTCTAAGCTTCCAGTGCCACTATTCACCTGCGGCAATACGCGTCTTTCGCCGTCTTTTAGGGTATTATTCCTGCAACAGAGTGTCCGCTGATATCAGACCACCAGCTTTTTTCGGGGGGCCACTGAAATGACCACCTTTCTGTTTATTGTCCTCGGCGCGGTCGCTCTTTGGGTATTGCCCTATTACTGGCGACTCTTGCGCCGGCGCCAGCTTCGCGGACGCCCGTTGAACTGCGACCAGGAGCGCTTTCTAGGTCAGAGCCTGCGTATCTACAAATCCCTTCCACTGACTATGCAGGCACAACTCAGGGGCGAAATGAGCCTCTTCCTGCAGCAGAAGGAATTTGTGGGTTGCGACGGCCTCGAGGTCAGCGAATATATGCGGATCGCAGTGGCAGCACACGCCTGCCTGCTGCTGTTGGGACGGGACACTCGCTGCTATCCGGATTTGTATACGGTACTGCTCTACCCGGACACCTATGTGGCCCGGGAAATCCACCGGCAGAACTATGTGGAGACAACCAGACACAGTGTGCGCGAAGGGGAGTCCCACTACCGGGGACCAGTGGTAATTTCCTGGCGGGATCTGGAGCAGGATCTCGCCCACCCGGAACTGGGACACAATGTCGCCCTGCATGAATTCGCCCACAAGCTCGATGAAGAGGACGGCTACTACGACGGACGACCACTGTTCGAATCCTCCGGCGAAGGCAGGGACTGGGCGGAAGTATTTGGAGCTGAATTCAGGCACTTGCGCCAGCAGCGGGATTCGGAGGGCTCTCAAAACACAGGCCCACGGGTTCTGGATCTCTATGGAGCTGAATCTCCAGCAGAATTTTTTGCTGTCGCCACAGAGGCATTTTTCGTCATACCGGCAGCTCTCAGCAGTCACCACTCGGCGCTCTACCGGGAACTACGGAATTTCTATCGGATTGACCCCGCTGTTCTGTATGATACCAACTCGCCAGCTCAACCAAAGATCGAGAAATAAATGGGAAAAGAGCGCAAAAATATGGTTTAAGCCTACAAGAGATATTTCTGCGCCAAATAATGCTAGCGCTATTTTATTTGTTTTGTGGTTGTTTTTCTTAGATTTCCTGGATAGGAACTCAAGGTATATCTTTGGTGCCTCCATAGTAACTTCCAAGCTAAATTAATACTCTTTGAGAATCCAGCCACAATCTCGATAATTCTTGACACTATAAACAACGCTTATAATTGACCCTCTATAATGAGCGATGCTAGCCTCCCCAGGCGGGTCAAAATACACACAAATGGAAAAAGAAGGAGCTCCACATAACCCTATAAATCGATAATACCGTTTAGCTGTTTGACATTTAATGAATTACAAACCAGTGCAATTTTGAACTATAAAATCTTTCCGGCGCCAGAAAAATCCTTAGATCAAGGCTCTAAGAAAAGAAGTATTAAACAACCAAAATACGACTGATTCCTGATTTAAAAAGCTGTTTCCAGGTAAAACATAAATATATTATGGAGAGCTTATGAACAGATTACTCTATCCATTGATCTTTATCACAGTGATTTTCACTTCACAATCACAAGCAGATAGCACGCCCTCTGAGTTTATTCATTTTCAAATTGGATTTGAAACTACCTTGAGTGACGAAAAAATAATAAAATTAATGCAATCAGCTAAAGCTAAACCCAGAGCATTGTTCATGTGGTCATCGGGAATTTCCGCAACTTACAGAAGCAATGACCCTATGGAACCTGCTGAATTCATTGATAAAGCAAGAAAGGAAACCAGTAGCTTCTACCGAAACGCCTTAAAATCAAATAAAATAAGATTGAAAGATTTTGCAGCTAAAAATAGTAAGAAAGAATTCCTGGAATCTGAGTCTCTACAAAAACAGGTACGCTCTCTTTTAAACATAAGAAATTCGCTAGAAAACTTTACCAGTACAATCGATAAGGGTTTACCTCTGATTTTTGCTATAGAGGTTAAGACACCAAAGGATAAAAGAGAAATCTTAGAAAAAAATCAATTAGTTAAAACATATAACAGTATCACTCATATAGAAAATAATAATTCTATGGGGGCCACCATACCTTATGCATACAAGGAAAAGCTAAATCTAAAACCAGAAAAATTAAGAAAGGAATATCAAGCTCCATTAGTTACAGGAGCCACAGCTGGTGAACTATACGATCTAATGATCGATCTAATCAATTAATTTTTAAAAATTATATAAGGAATTAATTATGCTTAGTTTATCACGCTATTTTCTTGGTAGTCTTTCAATATTTTCTATTTTATTTTATTGTCAAATTCCACATGCGTCCTACTATCCCTCAAGAGGAGACTTATACTATGACGGACGTTTTTATATGGACTCATATTTTTTATGGGACACTTCCGGGCCATGGTCTGTAAGTGACCCAGGTTATGAACATGATCTTAATGTCAGGGATCAAAATTTCTTTACTTCAACCTGTATAACGGCGACGAATTTACCCGATGGTTATGACGATTGCCCAACAGCTGGAGTTCTCGATCCCAACGGACCCGTTTTTAGCTTTGGCTCTTTTGATGCAAAAAAAATAAATAGTGGCTCTGTATATTTTGGCGCCTGGCAATTCTCTTCTCATGGCTCTGCTACCACCAGCCCTTTTATCTTAATGGGCCAAGAAAATGAAAACAGGTGTTTTGGCATTCCTACAATTTGGTGTATGTTTTCCACTCAAACAAAACAATTAATTACCGGATGGAATATGAACTGGGGAGGATACCCAACCGTTTTGGTGTGGAATTAACTGGCGTTAAAGGCTTCATCTTATTTGTCAGCTCAATTAGTCAGGCTGTTGAAAAAGTGTTTTTCAGCAGCCTGCTGTCCCGAACAGGGATGTTCGGGCCGCAAATCAAGCATGTAACTGCTTGATTTGTCGTGGAGGGTTTGCGGACATGCGCCGCTAACCCGGGTTGAGGAAAGCCAGGGAGGGCTTTTTCAACAACTTGTAGTATCCAGTGTCCGGCAATAGCCTATATTGAGAAAAACTACATACCATAGATACCGCGTGGATAATAGCCGATTTTGTAAGATATCGAATTTTCCATGCGGTAGCCTACTAAATTATGGTGGATTATACTGTGTCTTCACTATTCTCCAGGGTTTTACTAGTTATTGCTTTTATCACGCTCTTAGTAGCGCTCGGTCCTTGGGTTACAGAAATTTTTGTCAGCGATGATGTGTTCTCAACATCCCAAGAGGGCACAAAAAATGAAACTCTAATAAAGGCAAAAAGCCTGGCATTGATGTGCTTGGACAATCCTATTGAAAAAATATTAATTCAAAAAATTGTTTTGGTCTCGATCAAAGAATTTGACAACATCAATTCAAATGAAAATTCGCAAATAAATACAAGTTCATACCAAGGATCATCACTTACGCCATCGAATACGGAAACCTCAAATGACAATAAGTCAAATATTGCTGAATTTAAAGTTTATACGGTCTTTGCTATTCCGATTGCGAAAATACAAACAAATAGTATTGCCGGGGGACTTCCGGGTAGCTGCAAGAGGCTTTAATCCTTGTTTACCTGAACTACATCCTCGAAATTAATTGCTGTGAGAGGCATTAATAATCCTTTTTCCACTGCAGCTCAACACTGCCAGCCCCGCTTTCATTGTCATCTGCAGATTTAAATTGCAAATTGAGATTCGGCCTAAGCTCTATCTGCATTTTGGCTTTCCACGGTGTCAAAGGGTCGGTACTGCGCTGTAACTCCACATAGATGCGATTGGTGATGTATTTGCCCAGACTCAAAGCATATTGGTCACCATCATCCGTGTCCTCAGTCTGTATATCCAGCGTGTCCACACCCAGCAAGCGCCGCGTGCGTTCGACAGGGTCGAAAGCGACGCGGCCGCTTTTTAGCGTATTTATCGCGCTCACCAGGCGTAACGCCTGCAGGGGGGAAATATCTGTGAGGGACTTTCCAAACAGAAGCTGTGCGAAAATCTCATCCTGGGCGGCGGCAGGAGTTGAGCTAAAAGTAATATCCAGGTCGTCGGTGGTTCCGGAAATCTGGGCGATAATTTCCCCCTCGCTATACTCGTACCGCCCTTTGACAAAAATTGCCGCCTGGTTATTGTCAAACTGCACCTCACCCTCTTGCAGATCAAAGCGCTTACCCAACAAATCAAAGGTACCGCGCACTATTTGCAGGGATCCGGAAGCCGATGGCTCGGCCAGGGTGCCACTCACATCGACGCGGCCCTGGAGTGCAGAATCGAGCCCCAGCCCCCGAACATAGGACTGCTGGTCCAGCACCACTTCCACATCCAGGGCCACTCGCTGCAGCAGATGCGAAGCCGGTTTTAACTGCGGACCATCCGCTTCCACTTCCACTACATCGATTTCCGGGACGCTGCCGCCAAACAGCTGCTCCACCTGTACCGTCAGGGGCCGCAAAGTAAGCCGCCCCGCTAGCTCCGCATCGGTAGTGGTTCCCGTCAACAGCAGAATACCGGAAACCGAACCGCTTACGGCCGGCGTATCCAGCAACTCTGCCCGCTCGGTGCGCAGTTGAAAATCCAATATGGGCGCTCCTGCGGCGGGAAACCTGACCACCCCCACCAGATCCAGTTGACCCCTGGTGCCGGCGTCGGCCCTGGCCTGCTCGATACGCCACTCCGCCGGAGTCATTTCGGCCAGCAATTCGATGTTGCGCAGGCGGGTATTGCTGGGGCGGTGCTCATAGCCACCTCCGGTCAACTGCAGGCGCCCATCCAGTTCTGGGGCACGGAATGTGCCCTGTGCGGAAATATCGAAGCTGAACTGCCCCCGCATGGCGTGAATTTCAGGGTCGATAAACTCCGCCAGCACGGATAGATCCGCACTGCCGGCAGTTTTCATTTGCAATGGTGGCGCGGCCGCGCCCTGAGACTTAGGAGAGAACAACCTCTGTACCAGCGGCGTAAGCATCAGCTCCGCACTGGCATCCAGCGCCTGGCGCCCGCCGTGCTCAGCGTTGGCGGAGGCATGCAGATACTCGCCTTCAGTATGCCAGTTCACACTCACCTGCAGTGGACGCCGTGCCCCGGCCAATATCAACTCACCGTCCAGGCGGGGCCTTTGCGGACTGCCTTTGGCGCTGACCAAAAATGTGACCTGCCCCCCCTCACCGACAACGTAGGGCAAGTCCAGATCCTCCAATTGCGCGACCGCGCGAATTTCCAGGTCCAGTAGTCGTCGGTTGAGACTGCCCTGGGCGGAAAGCTGATTCCGCTCTGCCCACACAAGCTCCACCTGGTCCAGTTCCAGCAACCCCTGGCCATACTCTATATCGCCCTGGGCCCGCCAGTATTCTCCGCGGAAATCACCGGCCGCCATTAGATTTGCACTGACCTCCGGATTGGCCAGAGGGCCGGAAAAAGTAGCATCTACACTGATTTGCCCGTCCAGGGAAGGCGGCAGTTCCATTCCCGTCAGTTCGGCCAGTGAAACCGGCAGGTTGCGCGCCGCCAGGGTACCGCGGGCGAGCCCCGCGCCCGGCTCTATTTCACCGTCCATCTCCAACCACGCAGCGCCGCCCTGCCCCGGCTGCCGCCCTGCCCCGGCCAGTATCGCACCGCTTTCCGGGCCCGCTGGCACAGGGCTGTTCTGAGTTGAGGATTGCTTCGCCAGCGGCGAGCTGGAGTAGTTTCCCTGGTGGTTCAGCACTGGGAATTCGATCGGGTTGGTATCCAGATCCAGCCGAATATCCTGTAACTCTATTCGCTGCAGGTTGCCGGCAGTATTGCCCGTCAACAGGAAATGGTAGTCGCGGTAGGAACCGTGGGAGCTCAAGCGCGTGTCGATACGGGGGTTTTGCCAGGGGCCAAACACTTCCACCGCCGCATCCAGGTTCAGCACCATGCCCTCCGCGGCGCTCAACTGGAGTCGCGGCGCCGGGCGAAAGTCGGTCATACCCATATCCATCTGCAACTGCAAAGTCTTTTGCATCAGCGACACACTGCCACCGCCGGTAACCGTCAGGCCATCGGCCTGCAGTACAAACTCCGCCAGTTCAAGTTCACGGAAATCCCCTTCCAGATGGGCGTCAAGGGTGGCGGACACTTGTCGGTAACTGGGGTTGGCGGCGAGACTCAGGTCCAGTCGCGGGTTGTTCCAGGGCCCCTCGATCCGCACCAACAACTCTTCCACTTGCCCTTGCAGTTCGGTGGGCAGTCTCAACGCCTCGGTCGCAGGCAATGCGACCAGCAGCTGGCGCAGATCGTCCAGCGACATCTGCCGCACCTCGCCATTCAGGTCCAGTGTCCTGCCGGCGATATCCACGCTGCCCCCGGCGTCCACGCGGCTGGAGGCGAATTCCAGCATTGCCGATGAAAAATCAATCCGCTTGCCGAGGGTTTCCACTTGCCCCTGCAGTTTGAATGGGCGCTCTGCATATTGGCTTTGGAGATCCACAACGCCGGTGATATGTGGCGCAGCGGGTGTGCCGTCAAGTGTCAGGTCAGCGGTGAGCCAACCGCCGGTGAGAAGAGACTGCCAGGGCTGGGAAACAGCCACCGGCAACTTGTTGAGCTGGATATCCACCGCCAGACTGTCTTGTCCTATGCTGCCGCTGAGCTGGTGGCGACTGTCGTCGACCCGCAGTTGCAACCCGTCAGTGGAAATATTCCAGGGTGAATATTGCACTATGGCGTCCCCGGTCAACGCCACCTGATGACCCGCCAGGGGCATGGACAATTCCCCAACTTCCACCGAAAAACGATTTCCCTTCTCTCGCTGGAACAGCAGGCGTCCGCGCATGTCCAGCCCCTGCTCTGGCGACAGATGTAAACGACGGCCGGCAAAGCCGCCGGGTTTTTCCTTCAACCCCAGGCTCACAGCAAAGTCCCGCTCCCCCTGTGCTGTGCCCGATAGCAGCAGGTGTAAACCGGAGCCGTCCAGTGCCCGTACTTGCAGGTCCAGAGCGGCGCCCTCCCCCGGCCAGTGATAGCGGCCATTCAGGGACAGGGAAAAATCCGGCAGATCCGCGAAGCGGCTGTCACTCAGATGCAACCGGCCGATCTCCAGCCGCCCGAGGCGAACCGCCGGAAGCAGCCGGGGTTTTGCCGCAACTGGAGTGGGATCGGCAGCGGCCGCTTGCTCCCCATCCCCGGTGGTGGTGGGCTTTCTCACTCCGTCGCCATCCACCAGCAGCTCACCGGCACGGATGGACTTCACATCCAATTTGCGAGTAAACAGACCCACGGGATCAACATCCAGTGCCAGCTGACGCGCCTGTAACAGTGTCTTGTCGCCGCGCTTCAGGGTAACCGCCCCGAAGGACCACTGCCCCAGATGTGTACTGCCAATGGATTCGATCCGAATCCGCAGGTCCGGCAGCCATACCCGACTCAGTGTTAAGGCGCCGCGGACCAGGGATACCCGCCCGAATTCAGTGCCCAGCAGCAGAAACGCGCCCAGGAGAAAAATTGCGCACAGCCCCAGCCACCGCAGGGTTCTTCGGCTCCAGTACCGGGACCAACCGGCGGACACTGCGGTAAAGAAACGCCGCATCTCAGAATGCCTGCCCCAGGCTGACATACACCTGAAAGTCGTCGTCCAGGTCATCGCGCTTTTCCAGCGGGAAGGCGATGTCCAGGCGCAGCGGCGCGAAGGAGGTGATATAGCGCACTCCCACGCCGGTGCCCCAGAACAAGCTGGAGCCAAAACGCGGCGGAGGATCTTCGTAGGCGTTACCGCCGTCCAGAAAAAGGACTCCGCTCCAGGTATCGGTGAAGCGAAAACGCCCCTCCAGGGAAATTTCACTCAAGGCGCGACCGCCGATGGGATCGCTCAGGGTCGGCTCGCCACCCGGGCTGGCAGGCGGAATGAGTCGGCGGGGACCCAACGACTGGTAGGCATAGCCGCGCACTGAGCCACCGCCACCGGCGTAAAACCGCTCATCGGCAGGAACGTCCAAAGTGTCGATACCGGAAATAACACCCGCCTTGATGCGAAGCGCCAGGGTGGGCTCGAATTTTAAGTTATTACCGGTGATATAGCCGGTGAGCGCCAGGGTGTTTTTGACGAAGTTTGTACTCGACTGGCCCAGGTCTGCATAGGGGCGCACCTCCAGCGCCGCGGTGGCGCCCCGGCGGGCATCCAGCAGGTTGTCCGTGGTATCCAGCTTGAACCCCAAGGGCAAAGAGAGCAGGCTAAAATCCTCGGTGGCCTCCCCCTGCTCCTGCACCTGGCTGAATTTGAGTTCACCGCCAACGCTGACTGTGCGGTGCTTACTCAGTTTTCGCGACACAGTGGCGCCGAGCGTGAATGCATCAGCCTGGTAGGCGTCGCGATCTTCGGAGGACAGCTCTGCGGAAGCGGAAAAGCTCTGCCTGTCCCTAAAGAAGCGGGGCATAAGCAGCTGGCCCTGCAACGATTGCTGTACCGGGTTGGCCTTGCTCTCCACCTCGACCTTTTCACCGCGACCGAAGATGTTCCGGTGCTCCCAGCCGGCGGTCACACCGACACCCTCATCGGAGGTATATCCCACCCCCAGTCTGACAGTGCGGTGCCTGCGCTCGACCACTACAAACACAACATCCACCGTACCCTCGTAAGGAGCGGAAACCCGGCTGTTGGCACTGGAGATCAGATTGGTGCGCAGCAAACGCAACTGCGCCGCATTTAATTTTCTGCGACTGAAGCAGTCGCCGGGTTCGAGCTGTAATTTGCCTCTCAGAAAATCGGGGTTCACCGAAGTCAGCCCCTCTATGCGGACCTCTCCCAACCGCACTTCCGGACTCGGTGCCACACGATAGACCAGGCGGGCCCTGGCCTCACCCCTGATCAGGGTCGCCTGATAACTGACATCTATGTCCAGCAGGCAGGCGTGTTCACCCAGGTATTTTTCGATAACCTTAACCCCCTCCAGCACCTTACCCGCATCCAGCGGATCTCCAGGGCTCAGGGGCAGATTGCCGATACCCTCCCGATAGCGCTGGGGCATCTCCAGTTCGATACTCGTAATCAGGGTTTGGGGGCCGGGTGCCACCAGGTAGTCGATACCTCCACTGCTCACATAATCGCGCACACGGGCGTTGTAATAGCCGCGCGAGCGCAGCAGCTTGCCCAGGGTTCCGCGCTCATAGCGGGCGACATCGCGGGGATCGCGATAGCTTTGCAGCACACTGCTGCTGTTACGCTGGGCTTCCAGCTGCTCCCGCAACCAGTCCTGCAATTGGCGGTCACCCTCGACACGCAATTCAAACCGGGGCAACCGGTCAAAAAAAGGGATAGCTTGCGCCCACTGCAGGTACAACAGCGGGAATCCGGTAAAAAGGATATAAATCAGAAGGCGCAAGGCATCAGTCCGTTACATTGGCTTGCCGCAATTGCCACCGCTAAAGACGCGGCAGCGTACGATTGCATCCTGCATCCGACGCCGGAGACGGCGGTTTCCGGCCGCGGCTGTTCTAAGCCCGGCCCCTCTGTGCACTAGCGGTGGTGCGGGCGTCGCCCACAATCCGATAGTTGGTTGCGAAAGAAGTCCCCCGGCCGCGCGCCTATGGCGACGGCACCGTCTGCTGGAGGGGGTTGCAGTTGCGAATAATGACCCGGCCCTCCAGCAGATTGCCTTTGGAGTATTCGGAAAAGATACAGGTGTTGTTGGAGGGATCGTAATTCTGAATCCAGAGGTTATCCTCTTTCCAGGTGGCCCCGATATGCCGCTGCCCTTCTGGCACGGAAATCCTCATAACGCCACCAAACCGCTTTACAAACACCTGCTCATAGTGGAAAAAGTATGCCAGCCAGCCGATCAGGAAAATAACAGCTGCGACTATGGCGCCCTTGCTCAGGCTTCCCAGGCGGCCGCCGATAAAAAGGGCCAGGATGGAGAGGGCGATCACCGCCGCCCAGTAGAGGTAAGTGATCATCGGTTCCCTTATGTGACAATTATTGAGATTTCTATAGCAATTTAGATTAGCTCAGAAACACCCGAATAGTACAGCGCCAAAAACAGTCGCCCTCTGCCGTATTAACTGGCTGCTTCGGACCGAGTGATAAAGCCCGCTTCCCCGCTATTCCTCCGACAATTCCGCCAGGTTCTCAAACAGTGCCAGCGCTTCCGGATTGGCGAGCGCGTCCTTGTTCTTGACCGGCTTGCCATGCACCACATTGCGCACCGCCAGCTCGACAATTTTGCCGCTGATGGTACGGGGAATGTCCGCCACCTGAATGACTTTGGCGGGCACATGCCTGGGCGTGGTGTTGGCGCGCACGGTGGAACGGATTTTCTGGATCAAATCCTCATCCAGGGCCAGCTGCTCACGCAGCACCACAAACAAGACCACGCGCACATCGTCGCGCCACTGCTGACCGATACAGATACTGTCCAGCACTTCCTCTACTTTTTCCACCTGACGGTAGATTTCCGCCGTGCCGATACGCACACCGCCGGGGTTGAGCACCGCGTCGGAGCGACCGTAGATAACCACTCCACCGTGTGTGGTGATTTCCGCGTAGTCCCCGTGGGCCCAGACACCCGGCCAATTTTCGAAATAGGCACTATGGTATTTTGCGCCATCGGCATCGTTCCAAAATCCGACCGGCATACTGGGAAAGGATTTGGCGCATACCAGTTCACCCTTTTCGGCACTCACCGCCTGGCCCTCATCGTTCCAGACTTCCACCGCCATGCCCAGACCGCGGCACTGCAGCTCGCCGGCGTAGACCGGCAGTACCGGATTACCCAGCGCAAAACAGGAAATAATGTCAGTGCCGCCGGAAATGGATGACAGGCACAGGTCCGCCTTGATATCGCGGTAGACGTAGCGAAACCCCTCGTCGGCCAGGGGCGACCCGGTCGACAGGACAGCGCGCAGCCGCTCCAGGTTATGGCTCTCCCGGGGCTTGACGCCGGACTTCTCCAAGGCGGCGATATATTTCGCGCTGGTACCGAACACACTGACGCCCTCCTCTTGCGCCATATCCCACAGGCTTTTCGCCACCGGATAGAACGGAGAACCATCGAACAGTACCAGCGTGGCGCCGCTGGCGAGCCCGCTTACCAGCCAGTTCCACATCATCCAGCCGCAGGTGGTGAAATAGAATAAGACGTCATCTCGGCTCAGGTCCGTGTGCAGCCGGTGTTCCTTGAGATGCTGCAGCAGAGTGCCGCCCACTCCGTGCACTATGCACTTGGGCACCCCGGTGGTGCCGGAGGAGTACATGATATAGAGGGGGTGGTTGAATTCTGTCTGTACAAAACTCAAGGGCCGCGGGGGCGCGGCGGAGACAAAGGATTCCAGGGTAACCGCCTTGTCCAGCCCCCGAATGGCATCACTTGTCTCGTCCGCCGAACGGGCCACCGGCACCACCACCAGTTTTTCCAGCCCATCGATCTGCGCGGTTACCTGGGCCAGTCGCGGCAGCGAGTCGATAACCTTGCCATTGTAAAAGTACCCTTCACAGGCAAACAGTACCTTTGGCGCCACCTGGCCAAACCGGTCCAGAACGCCGTTGAAGCCAAAATCCGGGGAGCAGGAAGTCCAGATGGCGCCGAGACTGGTGGTAGCCAGCATCGCCACCACCGTATCGATGACATTGGGCATAAAGCCCGCGACGCGATCTCCCGGCTCCACTCCCTGTGCCGCCAGGGCGCCGGCCAGTTGCTCCACCCGCAGGTACAGTTCGGCGTAACTCAGCTGGCGGCGGCTGCCATTTTCCAGCCGCTCCACCAGCGCCGGCCGGTCATCGCGGTAGCGCAGCAGGTTTTCGGCGAAATTGAGCCGTGCCTGGGGAAACCACTCGGCACCGGGCATCCTGTCCTCTCCCAGCACATTGTCGCCGCGCTCACTGGCGATCACCCCGGTAAAGTCCCACAGGGATTTCCAAAATTCCCCGCGGGATTCCACCGACCAGCGATACAGGGCGTCGTAATCGGCCAGGTCCAGCTCCCAGTGCTGATTGACCCAGTGCCGGAAACGGTCCATCTGGCTGGCCGCAATGGCACTGGGGGAGGGCTGCCACAGGGGCTGGGTAGCGTTGTTCATTTCGGCTGGCCTCTCTCTTATTTCAATAGCCGCATCTTGGGGTTGCGGGTCACTGAAGGCCATCATGCCTTGGTACAACAGTTTAATAAAGTTTAAACTTTTAATGTTTTATTAAAATTTATTAAAGTCGTATTGTTACCCCAACTGCGGATTGGACACCCATGACCGCTACTATCAAGCAGCTCCGAGCCTTTGTCGCGGTGGCCAGAGCCCGCAGTCTCGCCCGCGCCAGTGCCGAGCTGCACGTCTCCCAGCCGGCCCTGTCCATCGCCATCCGCAACCTGGAGGCCAGTGCCGGAGGGCCCCTGTTCAGCCGCGAGGGCAGGCAGTTGTCACTGACACCGGAAGGTACGGATTTCCTGCAGCGGGCGGAGCAGCTGTTGCGCTCATGGGATCAATCGCTGGATGCCGTACAACAGCGTTTTCGCCTGCAGCGGGGGCAACTGACCCTGGCGGTTATCCCCGCTTTCGCGCTCAATCGCCTGCCCCCACTAGTGGCGGCATTCCACCACCAGCACCCCAAGATCGATATAGTGCTGGAAGATGTTGTTATGGAGAGGGTGGTACAGACACTGGTGGAAGGCCGCGCAGAACTGGGGATCAGTTTCCGCCCGGACCAGCTGCCCGGGCTGGAATTTATGCCCTACGCCAGGGATCGCTTCGTCGCCGTGACCCCGGAGGACCATCCCCTGGCCGGGCGCCAGTCCCTGCGCTGGGCAGATCTGGCAGCATCACCATTTATCGCCATGAACCGGGGTTCCGCCATCCGCCGCTGGACCGACCAGGCATTTGCCAGGGCCGGCCGCGAGGCCCGTTTCCTATGCGAGGCAAACCAGTTGAGTACCATCGGGCAGATGGTGCGGGCGGGGTTGGGGGTAAGCGTAGTGCCCAGCCTCTGCCAGCCGCAGATGTGCGGTTATGGCCTGGCCATCAAAACCCTGACGGCACCGGTGGTAAGCCAGGAGGTCGGGGCACTGGTTCGCAACCGGGAAGCCCTGTCCTCCCCCGCCCGGGCATTTCTCAAACTCCTGTCTGCACAATTACAGTCTTGAGGTTGCCCTCAGCATCCACGCGGTCTTTTCGTGCACGCGCATGCGGTCGGATACCAGTGCTACGGTGGACTCGTCATCCCCCTCCTGGGCCACCTTCAATACATCGCGGCAGGTCTTCACTACCTGTTCATGCCCCTTGGTGAGAATTTCCACCATTTTCTCTGCGGCGGGCACCTCCACCACTTCCTCGATGGATGCCAGTGTCGCAAAGGCTTTATAGGTGCCCGGCGCAAACACATCCAGGGTCCGAATCCGCTCGGCGATATCGTCCACCGCTTCCGCCAGTTCGGTGTACTGTTCCTCGAACATCAGATGCAGCTCGCGAAACATGGGGCCGGTTACGTTCCAGTGAAAATAATGGGTCTGCAGGTACAATGTGTAACTGTCCGCCAACAGTTTTTTCAGGCCGTCGGCAATGTGTTCCCGGTCCTTGGCATCTATACCGATATCAATTTTCGTCATATTCAACCTCGTCTTTGTCCTGGAGAAAATACTCAAAAACTCACATGACTGTCATGTTAGCCTGCACACTTTTTAAATGAAAATTTATAAAACCTAGCGCATGAATAAACGCAGACTATCAAAGAGCTGCCCCCTCACTCCAGGGGCCTGCCCTCGGCCAGATAACCGGTATCCACGCCGAACCAGAAACGGCTTTCCGGACCGCTAAGATACATATGGCGCACATTACCTCCGCTGGCCACCTCACTGGCACTGAAAAACACTTCATCGCCTGTGTCGAAACCCAGAATCCGGTTGGGGATCTCACCGGTATCCGCCAGCCACAGGCGCCCCTCAGTATCCATCGCTGTCCCATAGGGCCGCGGATTGTCGCCCGGCAAGCGCCACTCGGTGAACTGACCGCTGGCGGGCACATAGCGCCCCAAATAACCGCCCGGGTAGTCCACATACCAGATACTGCCCTCGCCATCGATTTCCAGCCGTCGCGGGCGGGCATCGGCGCGGGGTAGCGCCACCTGGTGCAGTAGCATCTTGTCCGGGTCCACCCAGGCCAGCGCGCTGGTGCCGAACAGGGCGATCCACGGCCGCCCCTTAGCGTCGACTTTTATTCCGTACGGGCGCGCCTTGCCGGTGGCTGCAGACACAAGATCCACCGCACCTGTCTCCATGTGCAAACGGCCGACGCGATTGCTGTTCTGGGCGGTAAACCAGATATAGCCGCTGCCATCGAACACCAGCGTATGTGGATCTGTCACTCCCTCGGGTAGAGGGAAGCGCCGGATGCTCCCGGTAGCCGGGTCCAGGCGGCCAATATGGCCATTGCGGTTGCCGGCGTACCAAACCCGGTTTTCGGCGTCGACGATCAGATTGTGGGGATAGGAACCTTCGGGAATCTCGAACTTCTTGAAGGTACCGGTGCGCGGAGAAAAGCGGGCTATGTAATTGCCGGACTGGCCACAGAACCAGACATCCCCCCTGCTGTCGACGGCGGGGTCCCTGGGGCGGCCGCCCCAGGGCACCTGCCACTCACTCAGTTGCAGCTTGTCCGGCAGCGCCGGGGTCTCCGCCAGGGCAAAAGTGTGGGGCAGTAAAAGTAACAAAAAGGCAAGGCGCCACAGGCGATGTGGAGCCTCCCTGCACAGCAGTCGAAAGTCGCTCATGGATGGATTCCCTGCATAAATTATTATCAATAAATTGCCGGGTCAATGCGGCACAAGGATGTACCGCCACCGGTCGAAGACTGACGCCAGCCCTTAAAAAGCCGACGATTTCACCTAATTGCGCAGGTTTTCAAGAGCGATGACCCAATGGATGAGGGGGTTAATAACAGCGCTTTAGCCGCCGGTCAATTCAGTAGCCGGCGGCCAGCTTCGCGGCCACTACTGTGATGACTTTCCTCCCGCCATCCTTTGAATCAGCGCCGCATATTCCTCCTCACTGCAGTCGAAACACAGGCCCCTCGGGGGCATGGCGCGATAGCCTTTGACTGAGTGTTCCACCAGCGTATCCAGTCCCTTGGCCATTCGCGGTGCCCAGGCCGCGGTATCGCCGCTGCGGGGGGCGCCGCCGACACCACTGTTGTGACAGCCGTAGCAGCTGCGCAAATAGAGTGTTTCCACCGCTTCCGGTGTCAGCCGCTGGGCGCCCGGTGTGTCGGGAATTCCCGCGCTCTCCCCGCAGGGTTCTTCTTTCGCCGAGCAGGCCGATAACAATATGGCACCACCCAGGAGAGATAACAAAACAAATACACCGGACTTCATCACCGTAACCAACTGCTGCAAACCTGAAACCCATTATCACCCCCCATTTGCGCCCCTCGCAACCGCAGATGCCAGACCAGGAAGCTATAACAGCGGAGTGGTTCAGGCGGTACTGCCCAAGAAGCTGTGTTTCA
Organism: Microbulbifer discodermiae; assembly: GCF_040742695.1. Lineage (NCBI taxonomy): Bacteria > Pseudomonadati > Pseudomonadota > Gammaproteobacteria > Cellvibrionales > Microbulbiferaceae > Microbulbifer > Microbulbifer discodermiae. The sequence goes on from NZ_JBFLAB010000035.1 coordinate 20,908, forward strand.
ATCGATAATGGAGCGCAATTCCTCCACCGCATGGCGATAGTCAGCGGCGCGGGTGATGGCGCTCACTACGGCGATGCTCCCCACACCCGTGCGGGCCACTTCACCGGCCCGCTGCAGATTAATGCCGCCGATGGCAACCAGTGGATAGTCCGGCAACAGCGCCACCATACGCGCCAGTTTTGCCGGGCCCTGGAGTTGATCGCTCATATCCTTGGTTTCCGTAGCGAAGATGGCGCCGATGGCGAGATAGCTGGGTCGGTAGCGGTAAGCGCGCAACAGTTCATAAAAACCGTGGGTGCTGACACCCAGCTTCAGCCCCGCGGCTTTGATGGCCCCCAGATCCGCCGCCAACAGATCCTCCTGCCCCAGATGCACACCGTAGGCGCCACACTCAATGGCCAGTTGCCAGTAGTCATTGATAAACAGCCGCAAATCGTATTTGTTGCCGATCGCTACGGCTTTTTGTATCTGTTCACGCAGGTCGGCTGCCGGCCTTTTAATGCGCAGCTGCAAAGTACGGACAGCCAGAGGGGCGAGTTTTTCCAGCCAGGCGACCGAATCCACCACAGGATAGAGCCCCAGCGAGCGGTTGTCCGGGGGCGGAAAACCGGACACAGGAGCACCATCACCCGTCAGGCCATACCGCTCAGCATCCGCATCCCCCGGCAGCAGAACCCGCGGGAAATCCTTCAACTCCACCGGCCAGCCACAGTGGCCCACCGGCCCCGGGCCGTGGCCAATAGCGTCATTGCAGGCGAGGCGCAAACCGCGCTGCACATAGGCATTGGCCACCACGCAGGCATCCCGCAAGGGGTAACCCAGGGCCAGGCAGGCGGCGATTGCCGAAGACAGAGTACAGCCAGTGCCGTGGGTATTGCGGGTGGCTATTTTTGTATTCACAAACCAGTCTGCGCGCGCACCGTCCCAGAGCAAGTCCGCTACCTGGCCCTCCACCATCTGGCTGTGCCCCCCGGTCACCAGCACTGCTCCGCAGCCGGTTTCGCACAACTGTGCCGCCGCAGCGGAAATCTCCGCGGCGTCACCCACTGCTGTAGCCGCAAGCCACTCCAGCTCCTGGCGATTGGGCGTTACCAGATCACATAGTGGAAACAGTTTTCGCAGCACCAGTTCACCGATACTGCCATCGGTCAGGGCCGCGCCGCTAGTGGCCACCGCCACCGGGTCGTAAATCACCGGCACCGGATTGACCGCCCGTAAACTGAGCAGGAATTCGGCCACCGCATCCACCTGTGCCGCATTGGCCAACAGGCCGATCTTGACCGCCGCGGGAAACAGATCGCTTTTCAAGGCTTCCAGCTGGGAACGCAATGCGTCCGTGGATACTGCATTGATCGCCGCCACCCCAACCGTATTCTGTGCGGTATTGGCCGTAATTGCGCTACAGCCGTGGCAGTCAAAATCGGCAAAGGTGAGCAGGTCCGCCTGAATACCGGCACCACCTCCCGAGTCGCTGCCGGCAATAGACCAGACAATGGGCCTGGGGGATCCGCGCTCCGCACCCGACTTCACCGGCTGACCTCTTCAGTTTGCTGCCAGAAGGGCATATCCAGCGTCGGAGTACTCGGGCTGGCGGTCTGCTGCCTGACCATCAGGCCGGCGCGGTATGCTGTACGGCCGGCCTCAATCGCCTGGCGAAAGGCCAGCGCCATGGCCACCGGGTCCTGTGCCCTGGCCACTGCAGTGTTTAGCAGTACCGCATCGAAACCCATCTCCAGGGCTTCCGCCGCCTGGGACGGCGCGCCGATACCGGCATCGATAATCAGGGGCACTTGCGGCAAGCGGGCGCGCAGTGTGGCCAGGTTGTAGCGGTTCAGCAGTCCCTGGCCGGTGCCGATGGGTGCCCCCCAGGGCATCAGCACCTGGCAACCGGCATCCAGCAGGCGTCGGCACAACACCAGGTCGTCGGTGCAGTAGGGCAGCACTTTGAAGCCCCGCCGAACCAGTTCCGCCGCCGCCTCCACCAGGCCGAAGGGGTCCGGTTGCAGATTGTAATCGTCACCGATCACTTCCAGCTTGAGCCAGTCAGTTTGAAAAATCTCCCTGGACATCTCCGCCAGATTGACCGCCTCTTTCACCGACTTGCAGCCGGCGGTATTGGGTAACAGTTGACAGCCCGACTGCCGAATAAGGTCCCAAAAGGCATTATTGCTCTGCTGGGCGGGATTTTGCCGGCGCAGCGACAGGGTCACCAGTTCCGCTCCGGATGCCGCCAGCGACTCGCTCATCACTGCCGGTGACGGGTAGAGCGCGGTGCCCAGTAAAAAACGACTGGAAAATTCCCGCCCGTAAAGTTTCAGTGTGTCTCGCATCAATTCCGCTCCACCTGCAACACTACCTTCAGCCTCCGACTACCGGTGCCACCACATCCAGGCAGTCGCCTCCCTCGAGCTGGATCTGGGCGTATTGCCCCCGGGGTACAAATTCCCCGTTCACCGCCACCGCAAACGCTTCGCCGGTGAAGCCCGCCTGCTCCAGCGCCCGCTCCAGGGTTTTACAATTTTCCAACCTGTGGCGCTGGCCATTAATTTGAATTTCGCTCATTGGACAACTACCGATTCCGTTGTTTCGCGGACCGCTTCAAGCAGCCGGCACACCAGCGCCGGTCCGCACAAATAGCCGTGACGAAAGAGGCCATTGGCCTGGATCAGCCCCTCACCGGTACGCACAAAAGGCAAATTGTCCGGTACCGCCGGGCGTAAATTGACATTGGACTCAAGAATACGCGCCTCCGCGAAAGCCGGATTGAGGGCATAGAGTGCGGAACAGAGTTCCATGCTGGAACGCAGGCTGATGGGCGACAGATCCTCACTTTCTATTTCAGTGGCGCCGATCACCGTAGTGCCATCCGGTTTGGAAACCGCATAGAGTTTGTAGCGCGGATGCATCAAGCGCACCGGCCGCCCAAAGCAAACCTCGCGGGTCTCCACCACCAGCACTTCGCCGCGCACACCGCGCAAATCCCGCGCCAGCTCTCTCGCCCCCATTCCCCGGCAATCCACCACTAAATCGAATCCCCGGCGCTCCCGGCCCTGCCGCAGCAGTACCGCGCCCGGCTCGCACTCCACCGGTGTCTTGTCCTCCAGGTGTACTCCGAGACGTTGCAACTCCGCCAGTACCAGTTGCAGCAGATGACGATTGTCGATATCGGCCTCATTGGGCAGAAAAATACCGCCGGTAAAGTGCTGCAAGTCCGGCTCCAGGCCACAGATCTGCTCCGCATTCAGCGGCTGTAATTCCGCCGCCGCGGTATCGCCCAAGACAGCTGCCAGGTCCTGTTGGAACTGGTCCAGTTGGGACGAGTCACGCTGGTGTGCCACCACGATACTGCCATTGCGACGGTAGCGCACTGCAGTGCCGGTCGCCTGTTCCAGCTCCGCGATCCAGCCCGGCCACAACGCCAGGCTCTGCAGCCCCATATGGTAGATTTCCATGGGACTGTGAACCAGCTCACTCAGGGGAGAAATCATACCCGCCGCGGCCCAGCAGGCGCCCGCCGGCCGTCGTAACTCGCCCGCTTCAAACAGGCTCACATCAGCCCCGCCCAAAGCCAGTCTCCAGGCCGCAAGGCGCCCCAACAGGCCTCCCCCGGCGACCGCAATACGCAACTTGTTTGCGCCAGTCACCCCTTACCTCCAACTCCACATCGACCCGCGTTATGCCTCGTGATAAATCTCACTACCCAGTTCCCTGAACTTGACCGCCATCTCTTCCATGCCCTGTTCCGCCTCTTCCTTTGCAGCCTCCTGCCGCGCGGCGAAGTCGCGCACATCCTGGGTGATTTTCATGGAGCAGAATTTCGGTCCGCACATAGAACAAAAATGCGCGATTTTGCCGGACGCCTTGGGCAGGGTCTCGTCGTGAAAGGTGCGGGCACGCTCCGGGTCGAGGCCCAGGTTGAACTGGTCCTCCCAACGAAATTCGAAGCGGGCTTTGGAGAGGGCATCGTCGCGCCGCTGCGCGCGCGGATGCCCCTTGGCCAGATCCGCGGCGTGGGCGGCAATTTTGTACGCCATCAGCCCCTCCTTCACATCTTCCTTGTTGGGCAGCCCCAGGTGCTCTTTGGGAGTCACATAACACAACATGGCACAGCCATAGGAACCGATTATCGCCGCGCCGATGCCCGAAGTGATATGGTCGTAACCCGGCGCAATATCTGTAGTCAGCGGACCGAGGGTATAGAAGGGCGCTCCGTGACAGTGTTGTAGCTGCTCGTCCATATTTTCCTTGATCTTGTGAATGGCCACATGGCCGGGCCCTTCGATCATGGTCTGCACGTCGTGTTGCCAGGCGATCTGGGTCAACTCGCCCAGGGTGTGCAACTCGCCGAATTGCGCCTCGTCGTTGGCGTCGGCAATCGATCCGGGACGCAGTCCATCGCCGAGGCTAAAACTCACGTCGTACGCCTGCATAATCTCGCAGATTTCCGCAAAATGGGTGTAGAGGAAGTTTTCCTTGTGGTGGGCCAGGCACCACTTGGCCATAATCGAGCCACCTCGGGATACTATGCCGGTCACGCGCTTGGCAGTCATGGGAACATAGCGCAGCAGCACCCCGGCGTGTATGGTGAAATAATCCACACCCTGCTCCGCCTGCTCGATCAAAGTGTCGCGGAAGACTTCCCAGGTCAGGTCCTCAGCAATACCGTCCACTTTTTCCAGCGCCTGATAAATCGGCACAGTGCCGATCGGCACCGGCGAGTTGCGCAGTATCCACTCGCGGGTTTCGTGGATATTCTGTCCGGTGGAGAGATCCATTACCGTATCCGCGCCCCATTTTAACGACCACACCAGCTTCTCCACCTCCTCTTCGATGGATGAGGTCAGCGCGGAATTGCCGATATTGGCATTCACCTTACACAGAAAGTTGCGGCCGATAATCATCGGCTCCAGTTCTGTATGGTTGATATTGGCGGGAATGATCGCGCGCCCCTCCGCCACCTCGCGGCGCACGAATTCGGGCGTGATCTGCTCGGGGATATGGATACCGGCTCGCGCCTTGCCAAAATCCGATTCTATCAATGCCTCGGCGGCCGCGGCGCGTCCCATATTTTCCCGCACCGCGACAAACTCCATTTCCGGCGTGACAATGCCCCGGCGCGCATAGTGCATTTGCGACACATTACTGCCCGGCCTGGCGCGCCGTGGCGCTGGCAGCTTCTCAAAGCGAATATGATCCAGCCCCTGCTCCGCCAGCCGCTGCTGGCTATAGGCCGCCTGGCGGCTATCCAGCACCTGGGTATCACCGCGGGCCTCGATCCAGGCACTGCGCAATTTTGGCAGCCCCGCGCGCACATCGAGACTGTGAGCCGGGTCCGAATAGGGGCCGGAGGTATCGTAGACCCGCAGCGGCGCATTGGCCTCCAGTTTTGGATTTTGCGCGTCGCCGCCCGCTATGCTGTCGCCCAGGGCAATTTCCCGCGCGCCGACGCTCACGCCGGGCCCCTCCCCCTGCAGATAAACCTTGCGCGAATTGGGGAACGACTGCGCAGTGAGCTTGTCCAGAAACGCTTTCGCGGATTGCCGACCCGCGGCTCGGCTGGATTTGTCGGTGCGGATCAATGAATCTTTGGTCTGGGACATGCGGACCCCCAATGGCTTGCTGAAAATGGATGGCGCAGCACATGGGGACGATTGAGTAGAGACTAGTCGCGACAAAGGCGACTACAGATCTTGTTCCCTACGCGGGGGTTACCCCGATCAGGTTCAACGGATCTCGCGACAGCGATCTCAGCCCACAGGCACTCCGACAAGTTGTGCCCCAGTATAACCGGGATAGCGACGGCTGAACAACGGGGTCGACAAGGGCCTATTCAGGGAAAACCGACCGCTCCGGCAGATTGGTCCATATTCCCGGCGTACAAGGCCATTCACTACAGACTATCGGCCAGAAAGGCCGGGCGATAGCGCCCCGGGGAGGAGTGGGAATAGCAGCCAGGGCTATCCCCACCTGTGCTCAGATCAGAATACCTGCATCGACCCTCGAGATCGGTAAGGATCTTGGCCCTCATAAAATCGTTGAAACCACTTGAGCGCGGCGGAGCCGGGCGGTCGACCACTTGCGTTTGCGGCGCCAGTGCAGCGGATTCCCGGTCCACAACATAAATATCCTGTATCGTAGTGGTATCCCGGTAACACTGGGGCACATCAGCGCTTAGCTCCTTTCTTGACTTATAACTGACTGACGCGGCCACTCTGCAAACCGGAATGATCGCGATGAATGCCAGCATATCCCGCAATATACCGTGGTAAAATCCGCAATGGTGGCGGAAGCCTATATCTCCATTAAGTGGAGGCATCTGCCACCTGCCAAAAAACCAACAACGTATTAGTTCGAAGGGTCCACCACAAACTCCAGATTCGACTGTTCCCCATCCAGCCTAGCTATGGCGATGTGGAAATAAGTGTAAGAATTGGCTGCTTCCAATCGCCGAAGAACCGTACCCTGCATCTACACTTCAATTGCCGGAGCAGTATTCTCGCCATTGTTGCAAATTATGTTTAAACTATCGATATAATTGGTTGCGCTGGTTAGATCCAGATTAAATGACTTAGCGCAACTCGATGCCTGGAAAGAAACCAAAACCATCAGCAAGTTGATTAGCATTTTTATATTTTTTCATAGCCAGTCATCCAAAGGACTACCTCATCGCAAGCCTCTAAATTTTAGCTTAGAAAATATAGCCATGTCAGAAACGCCCATTAATAAATAATGTTATCCCCAAGAAGATTGACTAGCCTAGATTGTAGTAAATATCCACCACCGTAAAAGGAGATGTCCGATAATCGTAGCATAGATCTACAGTGCCACTTGATGCCAGTGAATTATAAACAGTGCTAATCAAGTTTACATAGCTATCGCTCTGGTCTTTCATCGGCAAAGAAGAAGCACTTGGCAGCTGGTAGTATAGACTATCCCCGTTGCTAAAATATATGCGTTTATCTGGCAGGACGCTGTCGGATGAATTAATGATCGTAATATACACGGACTGAATACTAAAATGTTTAGCATAATGATAGCTTCTGGATTGACATAGGCTTTCAAACAAATCCTGCAAAGCATTTTCACCTGCTGAACTATAAACATCAAAACTGCAAAAAAATAAAAAACTACAAACAAATTTTTTCATTATTTATCCCTTATGAATGCAGATAGAATATTTGCTCAACAGCTAATTAATAGCTTTGAAATTTCAATAAATAAATACACGTCACCAACACATTTATCTGGAAATTATTTTTCAGAAATAATACAGATAAATTAATTAATGGTCTGTGCAATATATAGATCTATTCGTTCAAATTTGCAGTCGACCATAAAGATCCAATGAGAAGCTTCTCCACAATCAATAGGAAATTGATCTATGATTGCATAAAGAAGCCTTCTATTGCCAATGAAACAAACGGCGCATGAACTGAGATCAGTGTGCAATGAAAACAATCCTATTCCAGTTTTTATTCGCGAGTAATTGACGTCGGTAGCATCAAAATTCTCCATATACAGGTGACCGAAAATCCCGAATTGGCGTTTAAATTTCGCGCAATATGCACTAAACTGATACCCCATGGCCAAAAAAAGGAGCAACGCCGAATAATTATCGATTAGTGAAGCAACTTCTCTCTGTTGACAATATAACTGTACGGCTTTTCATATAGGCGAAGAATATAAATATACAATTTTTCTTCACTATATATTCCTCTTGCGATAACGGAGAGGATAAGTTTGAACTTGGACTTTAATTACATAGTTAAACATCTTAAATATCAACCTAAAATTCTCCAAAGTACCATAGGTTTTCGAATTGCATCCCAAATATTGGATCAAGGCGTATGACTGTGAATCCCAAGCAGAGTTGAAGGAGAGGTATTTTCATCCACACATAGGTCCAATATATTTTCTAAAGAATATGCAGATCGAAGATTCGAAATCATAGTAGTCACTATGATTGCTTCCGCTATATCCGTGGGAATTTTCACCTGATAGACCGCACCATCAACAGTGCCGAAATAAATGGTCTTGTTGTCACGCCCTGCACCTCTATTCAAAGCGGAATAAAAATTAGTAATTTTACTTCCCGAACGCCATGAGTAATCTTGATCTATACATTGATCCTTTGCATCATCAACCAGCTTTGCCATTGCCGGTGCAACAAAGCAGCCAATTATTGCAATAATTGATAGTTGTTTCATCTTATAATCCCTAATCAACTCAAGGTCTTCTACCAAATGGGAAATCAGTAATCATTTTTCACTTCACGGATTAAATTAACAAACACTTTCTGCAACTCAATCAAATCCTTTCATGAATATAGGGGCTCGCGAATGAAGCATTTCAATAGGCAGGACTACACAGCTTCCATCGTATTCTAATAGCCAAGAAGAATTAAATAGCCGATGAATTATTTGTTCTACAGAGTATTTCACCTTGCCACTCGATAACTTGCTGAGTGGAAGAATCAGCTGCTCAACCAGCTGCACAGCGGCATTTATCGAATGCTGGAGCCAAACCAAAATATTCCAGCGCAACCAATTATTCATAATATTCTATTCTTAAGTAAACTTAATTAATAAAATGCATAACCTGATTTAAATTAAATAAACAAATTTAATGTCATGTCATCCTTTTTTTTGTAATTCGTGAAATAAGTCTCAAAACACAATATCTTTGATCAACAAGCCATCAATTTAGGATGAAATAAACGCCACGCTGATATTGATGCCTGGGCGCATACACCCTGCCAGAATCAAAGAGTGGAAGCTGTGAGAGGAATAAATGGGCAGGCAGAGATAAATCTGGATCCGAAGGTTGTATAAGAAAGGGGCGCCCAGCATCAAATAACAGTGAGTGCCATAGCCGCTGAGAAGCAAGATTTATTAGCGCTATCTTTTGCTTGGCAATGAAATGCACAAAGGAGGGGATTTAGCTAAAACATCGGCAGCCGGAGCATACAATCCAGAACGTGTATATCAGTGCTTTTTGTTGTGGGACAATTTCTCACCAACCCTATTCTTTCCAATTGAGACTTGATTTACGCAGAAAATTAATAGAATGACATGAAATTACAGAATGTAAGTTTTTTGTATTATTTAACTGCTTGAAATTAAGTATTTTAAAGGTAAACTCCCTGCCGTGCGTGTTGTACAGGTTGGGTTTGGAACTACAATAACAAGATAAACATAAACAAATATCGAATTTGTTTTCAAAAAATACCCCGCTTAAAACTCCCAAACATGCCCCACAATAAGTTACCTCGCAACTTACCTGTTGCTGTTTCACCAGGTATTGGTGCGGTTTTGTCCTTTTTATAGTGGAGTGTCGTTATGGCTGACATCCGTCATCTTCTGGTCGCTTATGACCATTTGTCACTGAGTGTTCTTTTAACCATTTCCAGCCGGGAACAGGAACTGGTGTCTGTCAGTGTCCATGACCGTTTCGGTGTATTGGTCAGGGAACAGCAGTTAAAATCTCCAGCGGAGGACCTTCTCCTAAAAGAAATGCCACGCGGACGTTTTCCTCTGAAAGTGGAAGTAAAAGACAGTGCAGGTGCGCTTTCGCACTTGGGTCCACTTTATCCCACCCCAACAGATACTCCAGAGCCTGGCGCGGTACCGCTTCCCATTGCCGCTGTCGATGTGGACAATGACCCCGAACTGCGCAAACTTCGTTCGGATATCCGCAGGGGCCAGGCTTTTGCTGTCGGCCACCGTCGCAGTGAACGGCTTCTGGACATGGAAGCCAAGTCCAATCTCGAAAATTTACGCTCTATCGTTTTCTCTGTATTGATCGTTGCGGTCGGTATAGCCGCCTCAAATGGCCCCGAAAAGAGTTCAATTACCCCAGTATTACTGGGTTTTGTGGTATTGATATTGGGATTTATGGGTTGGCGGGTGTCGCGCAGGCTTAAGGATATCCAGCGACGCAGTGAAAGTCTGGCAAAAAGACAAGCGGATGCTGTCCGCCCCTTCAAGGAGGCCCGGCAGCGCTTAACTCAATTGGGATTGGCGCACCTGACTATTCCCTCGGGTGGCAGCAATTGCGGTTGTGGAACCGGCGGTTGCGGAGGCAACACCAGCGACCACCACGAGACAGTGGAGGTTGCCCAATGATTCGCGCACGCGCTTACGAAACCGGCTCTGATAGCAGCATGCCGCTGGTCAGGTTCGTTGTTGAGGATGACTCCGGGAACGGCATCCGCCAGGTTATGATCTATGACGATGTGGGCGGAAGCTACGGCCCCTTCGAGCCAGTACAATCCTGCGACCAATACCTCGAATTTGAAATAGGGCCTATCGCGAGAAACCGCTTCCCCCTGTGGGCCGAAGGCGAGGACTGTGGAGGGCAACCAACATCCCGCCAGGAAATCGGTCCACTCCTGACACCGGTACAGCCGCCCCCGGGTTCTCCCGGTGTGCCCATGCCCTGCAGCCCAACCTGGTGCCCGCCGGCTCCCGACTGTGATGTTGCAGTCAATGAGGTTGGAGAGGCCCAGGGCGAAATGGCCGACGTTTGTGGCGACTGTGCCCGTTTGCGATCCGCACAAGGGAATGCAATCGCCGAAGCCGTCTTGTTGGCGATACTCGCTGCCGTGCTTTTTGCCCTGGCTGCAATATTCAGTGTCTTAGCCTTCCAAAGCGGGCCCTGGGGTGCGGCATTTTTCATATTGGCAATAGCCAGCACCGCTGCCGCGATAAAGTTGTCGGGAGATGCCCATACCGCCCGGGAGCGCGCGGAGAGCCTGGGCCAGCAGGCGGAGGCCTGTGAAGCAAATCTGGCGGGCCTGCGAATGCGACTGGACGATGCTTTGAGGCGTATCAGCCAGCACTGCTGCGAACACTGTGTCTTTGTTCCACTCACTGCACCTTGCTAGCCGCTGAGGATAATATGATTCAAGCCAGAGTTTTTGAAACTGCCTCAGATGCCTCCTCCATTACTGCTTATTTGGTTCTTCAGGACGACAGCGGGGATGGTATCCGGCAGGCATTGGTCTACGACGATACCGGCACACGGTATGGCCCATTTGAGCCCAACACCCCTTGTGACAGGATCTTGGAATTTGAACTGGGGCCAATAGCGCGCACCCGCCTTCCGCTGTGGGTCGAGGCTTTTGATTGCGGCGGGCGCACTACACCCCGGGAAGAGAATGGCCCTTTGCTAACACCCCTGCCTCTGGAGCCCGGCTTACCCGTCCGGTGCAGCCCCGAGGTCATGTGCCCACCGGCAACCGGCTGTGGGGTAGCGGTCGCGGATACGGCTGCAGCGGCCGCTGAGTTATCGGATGTCTGTGAGGAATGCGAGGGTTTGCGAAAGCGCCTGAGCAGCAAAGAAGCGGAAGCGATAGGTTTTTTTATCGCCTCCATGGTTGCAGCTGTCCTGGCCGCCATATTTCTAGCGTTAGGGTCCTGGTTCAGCCTGGCGGGAGTGGCATTGGCCATTGCCGCCGCTGGATTACTGGTCGCCTTTCATGAGGCCAGCAATGCCGCCAACCGCCTGCGCAGTCAGGCTGAAGAATGCGAGGCGCAACTGGAACAACTGAGGGATAACTATGATAGTGGACTGCAACGTATCGGGAGCCACTGCTGCGAAGCCTGCATGATTGGCGCTCCCCTGAGTCCCGCTTGCTGACATACTCCCTAACCGAGCCGTTGGACCAACCCGATCGTCGCCTGGTGCGATAAAGGCGGGTAGGTCCGACCTTTCCTCATTAATTGACAGAATGAACCTGTAACTGGGATAAATTCAAAAATTCTGAAAACGAACAGATATTTGCCGAACCCCTGGCTACGGGATCTTCACCCCATTTTTTAATACACAGGCCCTGGACTCAATAGATCTAAAGGAATAGTCGATTTCCACTTCTAACGACCATTAATTGCAAGAACATCGACCGCGCCTTCACATAACAGGAACTGCGGTTTGATTGGAGTTGAACGACTAAATTACCTGAGTCCACACAACCCTTATTGCCGGAGAATACCCTATGAATGTTAGCCATTTTAGAGATCCCGGAATCATCGAATACTGCCCTATTGCACTGACCAAGGACCGGCTTTTCTGTCCATCAGAGGCGCAACTGGAAATGCTATTTTCCCGAACAGCCGACGGCCGCCTCAATCCCTCCCTGCGCGACGATTCCCAGGTAAAATGGGGAGATCCAGTGGGCACACTGGCATCGGCGGCCATTTTCAGGCTCTTGGAAACGGGGGATGCCACCGCCCCGCCGGGATTTGGCGGCGCCGGCAGTCCGGTTATATCCATTGCCATTGCGGACTTGAGCGTGACAGGCGCAACCTACCTGGCGCGATTTCGCTCTGCGGCGATTGGCGAAGGGGGAGAGGTCGACCTCCCCCGATTGAAAGGTGGGGTCGCACTGGCGGCGAGGGCCTACGCCGAGGATAGAGGAGTCACCATCCTTCCGGATCGCCGCCGCCAGGTATTCGATGCTGCGGAGTACGTGGTGGATCGCGCCTTGGCGGTTTTGTGGGCCCTGCATGGCCCGGTAGCGCACCGGGCGGCTGCCAGGAGGCCCCTGGGGTGGATCGCCGTGAATGCCGAGCGCGATCCGCCGCCGCGGCCAGTGAATGTTGATACCATTAACTGGCCCTGTGCAGATATCGATGTCACTGTCGGCCATGATGGCCGCGACATCACAACCAGAATCCGCTACGCCATCGCCGGGGCGGCTGACGTTGATACCGACGTATCGATTTCCGACTCTCTGCCGGAAACAAGACGACCACCGCTTATCCCCGACGACTGCCTGCTATTGATCTTTCTACACGGGCACAGTTCAAGGCTGGAAGAGGCGGGCAGTTTTTACCAAGGGCTTCTCGATGAGCAGGAATTTTCCGCTTTTAGCAAGCCTTTCGCCGTTGTCAGTTTTGACTTCCCCACCAACGGCTACTCCGATTATGTGGATCACGAAGACCTCTCTCCCCTGCAAACCACCACCAGATACTCTCCCGACCGGGCAGAGCAACGCAGATTCGGTATGCTGGAGTATTATGAAAAGCTGGTAGTGGAATTCGTAGAAGAGCTGGATCGACAGATCATCGCGGATGGTCGATCCGGGATTCTGGACCGCATCGCAGCAGTCGTGGGCGGCAGCATGGGGGGGAACCTGGCACTGCGCCTGTCCGAGCGGTTGGTGACAAGCGCCATCTGGCTGGATGCAATCGTATCCTGGTCCCCGGCAAGTTCCTACGTGTCCTTCGGCCGCGCCGACTACTTTATTCCCAGTCCGGGTGAACATTTCGACCCAATCGCCAAAGAAGCACTGGAGCGACCACACCACCGGTGCCAGCAAAGGGAGTCAGACGGTTCACGGGCTGATTTTATCGGCCTGCAAATACAGGGGGAGCGCCTCATCAATGACGGTACCCCGGGATTTGAGGCCGGAGTGCGACTGCTGAGTTTTTTTGCCCAGCCACTGGTGGGTGGTCTGGCGCCTTTAATCCTCGGTCCCGGGTTGGGCCCGCTGGTTTCGGGATTGGTGGGTCCACAAATATGGGGCGCCGTCGCAGTGGAGGGCGTCGCAAACATCACTCCAATAAAACAATCGGATACCTGGCTACGCGAGGAATGCAGGGCGGAATATGATAATGCCGCTGCGGGCCAATCCGCCCTTTTATTGCTGAATGAAACCTATAACAGTCGCCGCAGGCGTATGCACTGGCGTATTGCCTATGAACAACTGTTATTTAGCCACCAGGATGAAGTGGCCGCGAGCCGGGGCCTGCCGTGTTATGAGGCCTCCGATATACCAACGCTGCTGATTGCCGGAGCCGAAGATGTCGTGGATGAACATCGCTTTAATATCTTCGGCGGCGTCCAGTACCTTGCACCCCGGATGGAGAATAATCCCGGCTATGCCATTCTGGTGGATGAAACGGGCCATTCGATCCATGCCGAGCGTCCGCGCTGGCTGGCCCAGCGTATCCTGAGCTTTATGGCGCAGCGGCGGCCCCCGCGGGAAATACTCTCGGCGAGCAGGGAGGATGGTCGGATTACAGCGTTTCACTTCGCCCCACTTTGGAAGCCGAAATCCTATGAACAAGTGTTAAACCATGCATTGGCACGCGGTGGTGTCACACCCTATGTGATTGTGGACGAATCGGGGAATCGCACCAGGGTTTTGGCCCGACGCTATCTCGCCACACAGGCGGATGACAACCCGGACAACAATTTGCGAGCGCTGCCCCCAACCAGCCTGGTCGAACCGGAGGGTACCGCAAGGGGACGGGACGGCGGCTTCCCGGTGACCCATATCCGCATCCGTGAATCGAGCGACAGCCCAGCAGGCTCCTGGGTGTCCCACCTATGCAATGATGCGCTCAATCTACAGGTATCCAACTATCATGCTGAGGAAGAAGTAGTAGCTGGAAGGGCGCGCTACTATATTCTGGCAGACGGAACTGAAGTCGACCTACACATTGTGGAATATCTCACGACCAATCCGGATGCAATCCGGGAGAATAACCTGAGTGAATTGTCGGATGCTGCCGCTACAGACACTTGAGTAGGCAAGTATCGATTTTCTATGGACTAAGCAACTGATAATCGCTATAGACTTATTTAAAAAATGATATAGGAAGGGCCTCTTCTCTGGAAGGCTCTTCCAAATCACAAAATATCCTATTGTTTATCAAACTTAAGATATAGCTCCGAATTCTGCCTATATAAACCTGCTACCCGGACTAGACGAATGGCTGTGAAGGAAAATTTTGTGGCTTGTTAACATAGCTTGTGTGGACATATCCAGAATGCTCTTTGTCTTGATATTCAGGTGCGAAAAGGTTTAAAAAAGTTTACCAACCCGTAAGTTCTATCCTTGCTTTTGCAGACGATTGGCTATCTCTCTTACCGCTTGCCCGGATTTCATATCCGCACCACGATTCATTAGAATAATAAATCCATCTTTATTTTTACGATCAAAGTACATTGCAGTAAATACACCGAGATCCGAACCCATATGCCCAGTAAGCCCATTGCGATCCCGCCAAAAGAACCGCTGGGAATCAGAAACCGATTCTGGAAGTTGTAAACGAAACATTTCGTCGTACATCTGTTCCGACAAAATCCTTGCGCCCGAACTATCTCGATTATTCAAGATTGCAACCAAGAAATCTGCCAAGTCCGAAATACTACTGCGTACCCCACCATCAGGATACTGTGGATTACCAGCATGTGGATATGGAATAAATTTTTTAAACTCAAACGGTGGATTAACCCACTTGCTAATCAGGTAATTCAGCGCGCCAGATTCCGTATCGGCGCACAACCCAATATACGGCACACACTGCTCGACTTCATAGGGCACAGCAATGGCGCCAAGGTCCAAACCTTCGAGCAACCAACTGGTATTTTCCATTTCCAGACTTTGGAACAGCGTATCCTGACTGTATTCAGCCAACGACTTCCCCGTGACTGATTCTACCAATAAACCCGCAACACCTGCCGCTAAGTTACTATAGACTCAATTGTTCCCCGGCATGGCATTGGTGAAATATTTTCCATTATTATATAAATCTCCATCATGAGCTAACAGTGACCTCAAATGCAATTCCAGGGAAATTTCAGTGTCTTTATTTTTAGCGTAAGAATTGTAATCATAATAATCGGCGATTCCGGAGGCATGGCTGGCGAGATGCCTAAGTGTTATTTTCTCTCCCCCGGTGTTGGGATTATCAATCCGGAACGGCAGATATGCATTAATATCACGATCCAAATCCAAATACCCCTGGTCCACCAGTTGCAACAGAGTGACACCCATGATTGGCTTGCTGATTGATGCCACATTAAATAGAGTGTCCTCCGATACCGCTTTACCACTTTCCAGGTTGGACATACCATAGGTTTTAATGAAAAATATCTGTCCACCTTGTATCTTCGCAATGGCAACACCAGGAATCGCTGCTTCCCGCATAATTGCAGGTATAAATTTATCCAGGGAGGAAATTCCCGGACTAACCACTTTTTCACTGGGTAAAGCCAACCAAAACCCTAAAGTAACAGCAAAAACAATGCCAATCGAATAAATTATTTTCACCGTAATCTCCATGTGCATTAATAGGACGCAGCAACGCCACCAGTCGCCTCTTGGACGCCGCTAATCCCAATAATGGATGCAGATTTTTTTTCCTGTCGGGTCTTTTTTAGCTTTAAACTCGTGCGCATGACCCTCTCCAGAAAAACGTGTATGGGAAATAGCCGCAATACCAGATCATAAAAAGGGGGAGACAGGGAGTGACACGAGATTAATAATCAAAATTTTTGCAACATAAGTTGCAAGGGACGACAAAAGTGCTTGTATGGCTATTTCAATCTCGACGCTCCAACAGGGTAATCAAATGCACTTTACTGACCCATGAGCGAATACTAACCATAATAAATTTCACTATAAATTTCTGGTGAAAGGGTATATACCAGGCTAGCTACTAAAAATAGTTTTGAAATACCCGATATTTTCTATTTCTTCGCAGTAATCACTAAACTCAAACACTTCCATGCTGGTAGGATCCAAGTAGAAATAACCCAAATCCTGAGCATCAGGTTCATGGCCGAGAAATATAAGACCTTCTACTGCTTTGTATTTAGCCGCTTTTTTTGCGTTATTTAGAAGCCTATTATAGCGATTGTAAATAGTTTTGTAGCCACTCACGATCTGGCCTGTTCGAGCTTTGCTCGTATATGTCAGTACAACTCTCTTTTCAGCTTGATCGGCTAACCAGGCTTTGAGCTCTTTAGGCAAGACTTTATCAATCAAGTGTTCAAGCTTATCCAATTCTTTTTGTGAAATTCGTTTTTCTGTCATTTTTATTTACGATCTTAATAATAGATTATAGATATTCTCTATCCCAGCTTTTTCCAACTCTTTCAGTTCCATCGTTTCACCCGGCCACCACCTTTTGCCGTATGAATTTTTTAAAACACATCAATACCGGATTTTGTGTGAAGATAAAAGGGCAGAGATTCGCGCAAAATATGCGTAGAACTCAGATGTCAAGGCATTGCGATCCCAATACAATATGTCTCCCGACTTAAGCAAATAACCAATCCCGCAGCAATCTCGTGAAAGAATAACCAATAAAATCACAGAGTTAGGCATTAAATGACGATTGCTTTATCCAAAAACAGTCAATCACTCATTAATTGACGATCTCAAGATCGGCGTTGTTCAAACTGCCACTGCTGCCACCGGAAATAATCTGTTGCGCGCCTGCCTTGCCGGTCAAGCGCAGGTTACCGCCACCGGACATGTTCGCCTCGACACTGGCGACGTTCAGTTCAAGGTCGGCATCGCCATTGCCGGTAATGATCACCTTGAGCTTGTCGGCATTGATTGGGCCGTCACTAGTCACGGTTGAAGAACCAGCGGTTTTGACCGACTCCAGCCGGTTGTAGGTCACATTGACAAGAATCGACTCGCCACTATGAAAACCACGGGTATCGACCTTAAGGATGCCGTCGGTCACCTCGGTGGTAATATCTTTGAGTTCAATCCCGGCCGCTTTGACTTCAGCAGAAGGGTTTGTCCCGTGCACCAGCACCACATTGGTCAGCCCACCCACTTCAATTCGGTTAAAATCACCCAAGGTGCGGACTTCGCTGCTGCCGACTATCTCAGCCGTCAAAGGGCAACCAGTCATCATCCCTGTCATTATCAGAGTTGCCAATACCGCGAATAAAGATTTAATGCTCATAATCTGCTCAGTAAGTTTCCGTTACTTGAAAATAGTTATATGATAACCATCAGCTGCTCACCAACCGAGCAACCAGCGCTCCACCCTGCTCATGCAAGACCCCGAAATGATCTCCCTCGGCACTGCTGAAGCCCACACCACCGCGGTCTTGGAGAAGATTTTCTGCCATCTGGAATCGACAGCCTCGGTCGTGTCGCTGGCCGCTTTATCCACCGCAGCAGAATGTACCTGACAAAGTGACGTCATCAGCATGAAGGTCCGCCTTGAAAGCTCGCTTCTTTTCCAATGAAGCTGCTCATCAACTTTTCGCGCTTCAGCTTCTAAGAGAGTTCATACAATCCGTCATGGAAAGTCAATTACACGTCATTACACCTGGCAGCCAAGTGAACTGCAGCATACCTTAAAAAGAGAGCTAAATCGCATCTAATGCAATCTTGAAGCACCACCGGCACCGAGCTGGCTCTGTCCGGTGGCCGCGTTGCAGGACTGGTTCTCCACCGGTGCCATCGATGAAGACTATGTCTACACCGAGATCAAACACTGGTGCGAGAAAATTTCCGACGGACAACTGAGCGCCCGGAACATCAATGTGATTCTGGAGCGGATTTTTAAGGAAGCCCGATTGGATGGGAGTGGCTACAGCTCGCACTCGTCTCGCCGCGGGCTGGTGAACTATACCGACGATCAGGGCGGGCGCATGGAGTATGCGGTGCACATCGTGGGCTGGAAAGATTTTCGTTCGGTACCTACGTACCAGGCATTTAATAGCCAGCGCTTAAAACAGCTCAATCAGCTTGGGCACCAGGCGCATCGCCGACGCAAGGACCCAGCCGGGAACACGCAATTAGCGGATGCCGGCCCGGCGACCGGTGAGCTTCCGGAGTTAATACCCTCTTCCGGCATGAAATGACAGGACCCCCTTGAGATTTTGATAACGCCATATGTGAGAATGGTTCTCACACCCCTCAATCCCATCTAAACCATGAGCCCAATTTACACCGAACTAGTCAATATAAATCAGTAAGTTAAGGAGTTCTTACGCAACATTTCCCTCGATCATGTCAAATAGCCGACTTAGGGCACTCCAGCATTGCCACAACCGATACTGTTTACGTCCACACAGAAAGTAAGATTCGAGCCAATAGTGGGAAGCAACGGGGCGTAAAATAGCACCTCTCAGAAAACAATATGAAATTCGTTAGTAAGATGTTTCGCATGATAAATTGATTGAATTTACTCAGTACCCTTTTATTTCTGAGTTCTCGCACTAGTTCCATCTCACTAATCACCACTCAGCGGTGATTTAAGGCATCCATGATGGCGATACGCAAAACACAACCAACCGCAACCGATTAGATGCCGTAAAGCTTCAGCTAATTCAACAGCTGAAACTCATACATCGGCTGCCAGCCATATTAAACTGCTTTATCGGATTTTCGGCCCAAAGTTGTTGAACTTCCATCGTACAAAAATGCATAAATAGTAGTAAAATCAATTGGTTAAGGCTGGCTCTGTAAAATTTCAAAGCGATTCCGACAGATGCCCAATATTGATTTCTCTCGATTTAGCCAAATAGCCAATCCCGGTGAAATCTCATGAAAGAATAAGTAATAAAATCAACGAATTAGATATTAAAAGACGGTCGCTTTATCCAGAAACGTTTAATCACCAATTTTAGCTGTTTAACAACCCCTCAGCCCTGACGTGGAATACAACACAATTTGCTGTTAGTAAGCCTCGTAAGCTAGATAAAAAAGGTACTGATTTGCTGAAAGCGCTGTAGTAGTGCCCCCCTGCCGATTCGGAAAGTTGACATTAGAAGGCGCCATCCCCAATATTCCACATGTTCAAAGAAACAAACTTGTCGAGGAAAGAGTAATGGAACGTGAAATAAGTAACGTCAGACTCTACGCTATGCGCCTGGTATTTCTGCTTACCTTTGTCGGCTTGGCACCGAGCGCCTGGCAGGAAATTATTGTCCCCGCGGAAACTTGGGAGCCTTTTTACGGTGTTGCGATTGCATTCTGGGCCGCGCTTGCGTTGTTGTCTATTATGGGTTTTCTATACCCGCTGAAAATGCTACCGCTATTGTTTTTGCAGTTGACCTACAAACTGATCTGGATACTCGGAGTTGGCCTGCCACTTTGGCAACAGGGCTTACTCGAGGGTGCTGCCCGGGAATTAGCTTTTGCCAACGGCATTGGCGTCATCTTGGATATATTGGTCATACCTTGGGTGTATGTGGCAAGGCAATACTTTTATCGACCGATATGGTGGTTTTCCGGGCAAGAAAAACATAGAGAGCCCGCCAATTAAGAGCAGAGAAGAACGCCCCTGCCAACCCCAGAAAGTTGACATCAAGGGGCGACTCTCCGAAATATTCCTTCCCGACACCTTAAGGTTGGTGCTGCAATACAAGGTCTACGCTTCTGGCATCAGGCGTCAAGACATCGCGATACCAATACAATATATCCCCCCGACTTAGACAAATAACCAATCCCGAAGAAATCTTGTGAAAGAATAACCAATAAAATCACAGAGTTAGCCATTCAATGAAAATAAGCCAAGTCCCCTTCATTCAATAGCTCACTGGCACAAAAATAGGAACTCATAAGATATGAAACCCTCTTCCCCGTCAAAGAGTCTCACTGGCCTTTTATTATTAATGAGTTTACTTGCCAATATCCCAACCTTGGCTAAACAGCCGGCTTCAGTTAATAAACTCAAAGGCCCCTATCTGGGCCAAACACCTCCGGGTCATACACCTGTAGTATTTGCGCCAGGGCTTGTCTCCACCGAACACAGAGATTATAGCGGCTCCTTTACTCCTGATATGCAAACTTTTTACTTCACTCGCAGGGATAATCAAATCGAAAAGTGGTATTTGCAGCAGGTTAAATCTAACAATGGATATTGGCAGGAATCTACCCTTATGCCTAGAGTCGGCCGCCCCATACTATCACCCGACGGCCAGACCATGCACTTGGGTAAAAAATATATGCAACGTGATCGACAAGGTTGGTCAGTTATTAAAAGTTTAGGTCCAATGCTTGACCGAGATGACTGGGGGATCATGCGTTTATCATCCTCAAATAGCGGAACATATGTATTTGACGACTATAAAAATGGTGATGTTTTGCGCATTTCCTACGTATAAAATAAAGAGCGCCAGCCACCAAAATTGCTTCCAACTGTAATCAATAATGGCGCGTATACTGCCCACCCCTTTATCGCAGCAGATGATTCTTACCTCATCTGGGACAGTGAAAGAGATGATGGCTATGGAGGTAAAGATCTGTATATAAGTTTCAAACAAGCTGATGGCAGCTGGAGCACGTCTTTCAACCTCGGCAATACAATAAACACCGCAGCTACAGAGACCGGTGCTTATGTATCCCCAGATGGTAAATACCTGTTTTTCAATAGAACGCCAGGAAAAGTCAGTAACGAAGGAGATATATTCTGGGTAGATGCCCAGGTGGTAGAAAGCTTCAGGCCTTATCCATCTCAGCCTCAAACTTCTGCCGAAGGAGCCGACTCGAATGAGGGAGGCAAAGTTCTTCACCAAGGCCCGTACAAGTGAAAAACGGCCTGTAATTGTCTATTTGGGCCAGAAATTACAGATTCAAACGATCAACATGTCCAAATCTGCGCGAAAATCAACAGCCTGCTAGGGACCGGAGGCCACTCTGAAGGATTTCGTTTGCCCTGAGCCATAAACTCTCGTCGCCTTCCTTCAACACCTCAAGCAATAAAGCTTTCTCCTGAAGGTAGACTGCCGCAAACTTCGGGGCACAGGCGACGAAAGTTCTACTGTTGTCTATCAAGTCCGCCAGCTTGATTGTTTTGGCTTCGGCTGTCGCTCGTGCTATATGCTCCCTATCGATAGCCTTCCTGACGGAACGGTTTCCATCCTCCAGCCTAGACACATCTGTCAGCCATGCAACCAATTCAACAACCTCAACACCAAACTCACGCTCGATATCGGCAGTAGATATCTCAGTGTCCTCGACTGTATCGTGAAGTAGCGCAGCAGCTAACATAGCTTCTGTATGGGGAACTTCGCTAACAATACTGGCGACTGCTACGGGGTGCCTAATGTAAGGCTCCCCAGTGTACTTGCGCCGCTGATCAATAGCACCGTGCGCAGATTTAACAAATAAAAATGTCCTCTCAACAAGTTCTGATTTGTTGCCTTTTAGCACCACCAAGTTTTCTCCCTAAACTGACTATTTTTCGCATTCACGTTTAGCACGATGCAAAAGACAATGATTTTGGTAGCCATTGCAGCACCATAAACTTTATTTACCGGAGTTTCGTATAATAAATGTAATTGGATAAGGAGAGGGGTCAGCTGCTAGGCTTGCACGTATTCTCTTTACTAGCGGCCACTATTAATTCAGGAGATGCCTCTACCGATAACTACCAGCCAGCAACTTTGTAATAGTATGTGGGTAACCGATTCAATTCAAAACCTATCATTTGATCCTTTATCCCGGATTTTATATGGTCCCAGATCCAACAACGCTAGAGAATCTTACAATTACCGATGTATAAGACAGCCCAATTGGAAATTTCGCCGTAACAGAATGCTACCAATCTAAACTCCAATTTTCATCTTTTTCTCGCCGCAAAATCGCGGCAGATTTCACTGGTGATGATTTGATATCCAATGCCGGCCTTCTGCTGCTGCGTGAGTACGGCCAACGCCTTGGTTTGTCTCACTGTTTGGCGAAAGTCGTGAACGACCCGCTGCGCTAATCCAGATTCCGCTACTGCATCTATACGACAGTTTTGTCGAAAACAACCAATTACAATTTCGACACTTTTAGAATCACCAATTTTCCACCGACGATAACAAAATCATCCGCCAAAGTATTGTTTATTTTTTAACCAATTAAATTTCACCGCTTGTACTATAATGTACGCGCTACACAAATACTGGGGTGTCCTGACAATACTGGACAGTCCCGCTTTAAGCCGCTTTGGCTGATTCCCAATACTTCTTGGCGAATTCAGTTGGGGCCAAGTTGCCAAGCCGTGAGTGGCGACGTTGGCGGTTATAAAAAATCTCGATGTAC
>NZ_JBFLAB010000036.1:0-43535 GCF_040742695.1 Microbulbifer discodermiae
CGTGAGCCGCTGGGACAAGTACTCAGCCTGCCAAGGGTCATAGGCCACGCATTCGATGCGGAAGCGGCCGGCGAATTCTTCCAGGTCGCGCTCAATGTAGCCGTAGTCGGTGACGTTGCCCGGGGTTACTACTAGGCGCCCATCTCGCTCCCAGCCGCTGTACTGGCTGTTGCGGCCATCCTCCACCGCCGCTTCATTCAGGTAGTTGAGCAAGAAGCCGTGCAACTTGTCTCCGCGCTTGAACAGCAGGGCCATGGAGGCGATGTCCGTTTTGCTGGCGAGGTCGAGGCCGATCCAGCAGGGTTGTCCGTCGAAGTCTTCCAGTGTCAGGGGGGACTCGCAGCGATCCCATGCACGCATATCCATCCATGCCGTGTCGGCGTTCACCCACACGTTGAGGTGCTTGGTAAGAAAATTGTTCTGCGCAGCGGACATGGCCATGGCCTTGCGCGCCTTTCTGGTGATGTCTTCCGGCTTAACCGAGACGCCCCAGTTGGGGTTGGCCTTCGCCCAGCTTGCGGGATCTGTCCAGTCGTCCCCCTCGTCGAGGGTGTAGATGATTCCGAAATATTCTTCGTCTCGCTCCGCGCCGTTCAGCACCTTGGCGGCGTAGCTACGCTGTTCGTAGCAGATCCCGGAGCGGTTGAAGCCCGCCGTGGTAATCAGCCAGAGCAGCGGTTGCGAGCGCGCGCCGGTGGCCGTCTCGATCACGTCGAAAACTTCGCGCGTCTTGTGCGCGTGCAGCTCGTCGATGATCGCGCAGTGCACATTAAGGCCGTCCAGGTTGCCGCCCTGGTCCCGGGACAGAGCCTTGAAGGTGCTCGCCGTCTCCTCCACATAAATTGCGTGGGCGCTGGTGTTCACGCCGAAGCGCGCCCGCAGGCCGGAGCTGCGCTCTGCCATGCGCTTGGCATCGGCCCAAACGATGCGCGCCTGGTCGCGGGTAGTGGCCGCGCTGTATACCTCCGCACCCGCTTCCGCATCCGCCGCCAGGCAGTACAGGGCCACGCCGCTGGAGAGCGTGGACTTCGCGTTCTTTCGCGGGACTTCAACGTAGGCGGTCTTGAATCGCCGGTTACCGCGCTCATCCACCCAGCCAAAAATCGCGCAGAGGATAAATATCTGCCAGGGATCCAGGGTGATGCGCTGGCCAGCCCATTCGCCCTTGATGTGCGGCATCAGTTCGATGAACTTGCAGACCCGGGCGGCGAGCTCCGGGACGAAGTAATAATCCCAGTCCCGCTCCAGGTCGGCGAGCTGCCGCTCGCAGGCTCGCTTCACATGCTCACAGGCAACGACCTTTCCGGCTACCACATCCCGCGCGTAAGCGGTTGCGATGTCCGCATACTGTCTGCTCACAGATCCTCAAACCCACCCAGAGATAACTGCTTCTGGTCCGGTGCCTTCACCCGGCTTGCGGCCGCAGGTGTGAGGCCAAACTCGCTGGCCGATTTCAGCACCTGGTCCCACAGCTTATTGCGAATCGTAAACAGGGCGCTCTGAATCTGCAGGCCGTTCGGGGTCTTGTCCATCATGTCATCCAGCTTCTTGAGCTTGCGGGTGACCTCTTCGAACTTGCCCACAGAATCGCAATGTGCCGCGAAGGCTGCGGTATCCAGCAGGGACACCAGACCGGCCTCCGCCAGCTTCGGGCCAATTTCCTTCCAGTACTTCTTCGCAGTGCGAGGCAGCCAGACCGGGCACGGCGGCAGGCCTATCGGCTTGAACTGGCCCGCGCCATGGTCGTCGCGGTCTTTACGGAAACTCCCCTCCAGCACCTTCAGCTGTGGAGCTTTCCGGGGTCTACCTGCCGTCATATCAATCACCGAGAGCATCCAAACCGGATACCCCCCCTACTTGAATTTAGCCAATATGAAAATTTGATTAGGGCGGCGGTCTTGGTGAGATAGACTGTAGAAATCAACCCCTCCCCTCCCTTCTCGCACCCTTGCCTTCTTGCGCGGTCTTGCGCTTGTGATGCTCCACACATAGAAGCTGCAGGTTGTGCGGCTCGTCTGTGCCGCCCTGTGCCTTTGGTGTTATGTGGTCTACATGTGAACCAGACTGGTACTTACCTTCGGCCTTACACGCCTGACACAGACCGCTGTCTCTTTCGATGATGATTGCTCTCAGTCGTCGCCACTTGGCTCCGTAGCCGCGCTTGGCACTGCTGCCACGCTCTCTCTGCCATTGGTGCCAGTTAGTGGCCTGCTGCTGGTGGCTATCACAGTAGCCGTTTGCATTGCTGTGCGCAGCCTTACACTTTCGGCAGGGCTGCTTGGCCTTCTGTGGCATCAGACCTTATTTCGTTCGCGCTGCTGTATCAGGATGTGGTGGCGCTGGTGGGTCTCTTCCGCCCGACGGTTATCCTGGCGTTTGTAGTACCAATTCATCACAAAGGAGGCGACAGCTACCAAAGCACAGATGAAGCCAATGGGGTTTTGGGTAAACAGGCTGTAGAGACTGCCAATCGCACCGGCGGTTACCGTAGTGGCGTGGCCGGCCTTCTCCGCCAACTCTCGCATTAGGTCGTGAACGGTCATGGTTTCACCATCGCCTTTGTCTTTTCCTTACTCCCCTGGCTGGAGCCGTACCAGAACTGCAGGATCATTGGTATTGCACCGGTGATCACGCCGAGCATCAGAGTTCCGGTCTGTTCGAATGCCGGGGTTACCTCGACGCTGCCGGAGAACAACAGGTAGGTCAGGAAGAAATAGCCGCTGATAAACACAAACGACAGCACCGCCTGAACCCACAGGCCCCCTTTAATACCAAGTTCCCGTGCACTCTTGCGGTCTTCTACCTCAAGCTGGTACACATCGATGTCCAGCTCGCGCATCTTCACCTTGAAGTCGTTGTCGAGACCCCGCAGCTCCAGCAGCTTGTCAGGGCTCGCGTTCTGTACCAGCTCCGCGATGTCCTGCTCACTACCCTCGCCATCCTGCAGGAAATGATCGGAGAGGAACTTCACCGCAGTACCCGCCACCGGACCACCCAAGGCAGCGCCCAGGGTCGGAGCCACGCTTTTAACGATTGCTTTCCAGCTCATAGTTATCTCCGGGCATAAAAAAACCGGCTCAGGGGCCGGTTTGTTTATTTAGGTGTAAATGTTGCAACAAGCACAACATATCCTTATTTGTTATGAGTGTATTCTCTTGTTTGCATATGAATTTACGATACTACTACATATAGCTGGCGGCACTGTAAATATTAACAATAAGACTACACTGCTATCTAAATAGCTTGGAAAGCCTGTTAGTATTGTTAAAATAACAAACAATATAAACCCGTTTGCTACGCCCATTAAGTAGTTGGGAATTTCTAGCTTGTTCTTAAGCGACAAAAATAAAATCCAATTTATTGAACATGATGCCGCAGCTGGAATTAAGCCCATAAAATAGGCGAAAAACAAAACCTCCAAAAGTGACTCTCCCGCCACCCCAGCAAAAATAATGGCCCCGATAAATGGACCAACAATACAAAAGACAACCAGAGAATAAATAGCTGACTTCATTATCTCGATGCTGCGATTACTCATAAATTTTAAATACTGATCACCATGACCACTATTATCCTGATAACAGTCTTGGAAGCAATGATATACCATTCCCTTCATTCGCCCTCCCTTGGATATCTCCAGATTATGAGACCTTAGGAATTAACTTTCTCTAAGTATAAAAAACCGGCTCAATGGCCGGTTTGGGTAGTTGAATAAGAGCAGCTAGCGGAGGGCCGTAGCATACTGCCTGCGATTGCTAAACTTGACCGAGCCTAGGCGCCTCTACGCCTTTTGAAAGCTGACACGAGGAGGAACAAACCAAAACCAATAAACATTGGACTCATGCCAAGCGACATAAACCCGCCAGTATATTCTTCCTGCCTTTCTATAAAGCTGTTGTATAAGACCCAAATAACTAGCCCAACTCCAATTCCTAGCGAAGCGAAACCAAAGAGAGCTTGCGGGATACCGAAGATAAACCCCACTACCTTTATTAGCCAAGAACGAGTTTTCAAACTTTTTAAGTAGCTTCCAAAATCTACCCAGCTTAGGATTAAAACCGGCAACCCGACAAAGATGAAGACTCCAATAAAAATGCCAGCCCATAACTCAGTTTCGCTTGCTCCTATAAGTTTGCAAAGTAGTAAATAAAAAGGATGCTGAGAACAAATTGGATTACTGGCTTCTTCATTCTTTTTACCATATGCTACCGCTCAATCTGTATCTCTGTACCAATACTGACAAAATCCTAAACTCATCCATTTCTTTAACATATGGTTTAATTGGCCTAGGATTATTCGATTTGTATAAATAGCCATATCCAAATTGGGACGATAGTTTAATTCCTCTGGCTGCCTTGTACGGACTGTTCAGTTAGCAATTTAATGACCTTATACCATAGGTCTTTTTTAGTGGAAATTTTTTCGTAGGCACGAGGATGTGAGTTTCTGCGAAGAAATATCAGATATTCTTGCCCAACCTCAAACAACCCATACGCTTCGCAATCTCCTGGCTGGATGCTATTGCCTGTATTAAATGCCCAAAAGTGAGGCATAAGGTGATTTTGAAAATCTCCTGGGCCATTTTCTTGCTCTTTTGCTGAGTACCCATTCAAAGTAAAATTTTCTGGAGGGTTCCCTTTTAGAATTTCTTTTACTTGGAATTCAAATGATGGTAACCGGTCTTCTTTGGTTGGTATTTCATTCATCGCCGTGGCTAGCACTATGATAGGTGTATTAGCCACTAGCCGTGCATCGCTCTCCATTAAATATGCAGGCGGAGCAAAACATGCCCACACCGTTGCTGGAGCAAGCAATGAGATAAAGAACAATGCTCGAATCATTTTGCACCTAACATTTATATACTGATCATCATGACCAGTATTATCCTGATTACTACCCTGGAAGCAATTCTGCGCCGGTTCCCCTTCGTTAATAATCATCAAATCAGGCCATTGAACAAATATTATACAACCCAGAAAGGCTGCTAGTAGCTCCAGACTGTGGGCCGGGCCCGCTCGCCCGGTACGGGTTCAAGGTCATCCAGATGGATGAACCGGCCGCCATGAGCGCCCTTCTGCTTCACACCAATACCGGTAAAGCCCTCCTCCTGCGCGATACTCAGCATCTCATAGGCCCGCCCACCAGCAACTGATACATCCACCGCCTGCCCCGTGGTATGCGTCATGGTGGAGCCGATCTTGGCGCAGTGCGCGGGGCAGCGATAACCCGAATTGATCACCATCGGTTTGTTAAACCGCTCCCTCACCCTGATCAATCGGCACAAGGTGTCATCCGAGAAGTGGTTCTTGCCACAACAACGGCAAGCCAACTCCTCTTCTGTGAAGTAATCGTTCTTGAACATAGGATCACCAGAAATGAAAAGCCCGCACTGGGCGGGCTCAACAATAGTTTCGACTGTAAAATACTCTACTAAGGAGTATTATTTTTTTAGAATGCCAACAATTTCCACACTTAATAAAATAGTGTTAACTTTCTCTGATAGAGCTTCTTATACATATAAACTTCGGCCATGCAAGAATAACTTATAGTGATGAGATTATTTTATTTTTTGTAGCGTCACTAGAGGTTTCAAATACAACTCTATTGTCCTGCAGCAATCTATACACTCCGTACCCATAATGAATAACATTTCCCCAAGCTCTATTCCTAAAAATCACCTGATTAATTGACTCCCAACGAGAATTATAAAAAACATTATAGTCGCCAGAAATATCAACGGCATACTTAGCAACGTTGCCCTCTAAAGAAGCTCCAAACCATGTATTATTGTTTGGAGGTCCATGCGGATCTTCGGAATTATAGTCATCTACAAGGACAATGTGTGAAACTCCATCCAATACCTCTCCCTCATTAGACCAATGCGAGTATCGTCCACCGTAAAAATTGTTCTGATTTACCCATCCTCTATTCCAAGGCTGTAACAGAAGATTTCTTTGATTATTCTCCAAGTGCCTTATATGTACATTGTTATATGCTGTACCTTGGCCATTTCCGATCAGTGCCAATCCATACTTAAAATTTCTAATATTGGCAATTTCAATATGTGAGTTGATAACGTTTACTATGTAAACCCCTGTCCCAGGATCAGTCCAAAGTCCGTTACCAGGGTCGGTACTAACATTAATTACGTGAGGCAGGATAAGCTTCACATTGGAAAGCCCTTGCACAACTAGAGCCCTAATTGAACCATCTTCTACGTATACCGTATTATCTTGCGCATCCATACTGCACTTGACATAGATTGGCTCGTTAATACGATAGTCTTGATCCAGTCGCACGAACCCGTCATTTAGACACGAAGAATCAATAAGCTCTTGTAATTCTTCACCGGTCCCCTCAGAGAACGCTAGTTGAGAACAAAGCAGAAAAGCTAAAGTCATTACCCTCTTTATCATTCCAATCCTCACTTGGTAAAAATCTAAATTACCGACAATTGATATTAAGTTTTGTAAATATCCCGGATAGAAGCATAACGCGCCCAGCTGAAAAGTCTACAGAGTGTAATATCATGTAATAGTAAAACTACACACTTTGTTCACATTTCCAATAAAAAAACCCTGCAGATCCGCCCGCAGGGCTTTTAAGAGGGAGAATGGTCCCGCTGTGCATACTTCTGCGACAGCTTACCTAAAAATAGTACCTAGGCTCCTATGCTGTTAATGTATAAAAGCTGCATTTAAATACAGTTAGGTTACATTTTACTTAGATAATTTTACCACTGTTCCCTGAGCAATGGCACACAACAATCTCGACTCCTCTTCCACAGCCGTAATTTCGCACTGGCAAACAGATTGTCGCTTACCGGCACTGATGACCTTGGCCTGAGCACTGAGATAATTTCCCTTCGCTGGTTTTATATAGTTAATTTTGAACTCTGATGTCAGAGCATCCCCACCCAGAGCTATACCGCCTGCAAAGGTGATTGCAGTATCTGCAAGATATGAAAGTACACCACCATGGACGAAACCATGCTGTTGTAATAGTTCAGGCGTGATGGAAAGCCTAATTTCGACACTTGACTTATCAGCCTGGTAAAGTTCGGCATGCAAAAACTGCGTAAAAGGTTACGCATCAAATATTTCTTTTGCCAAACGAAGGATATCCTCCATAGATTTATTCCCTTTGTCACCCTGCCAGGATCGATAGAGTAAGATTCAATGATTACTGTATATTAGTAACTGATATTCAAAGCCGCAACTTGTTGCGCAGCGCCAGGCCAATCAAGAAAATAAAAATCAGGGATAAGATACTTTGTCCGTATGCGACAAAATTAACCAATTGCAGTTCGGAAATCTTTTGCCCATAGAGTGCCGTCACATAATCTGGTCGGGCAGCCCTACTCCAGGGCACAAAAGGCAGTGCATTTGAGACAGATAACCAAAGAGCATCCCAAAAACTCCCTTTCCAAGATTGATCATAAAAAACCCAAGCTGACCCAAAAATCGTGAAAAGCAGACCAACTACTGGGCGTAATATACTGCGTCCGAAATCACTAAAAAAATCATACAAAAAAATGGGAAAGTACTGGAAGAGATTTAGCTCGTGGATATATTTTGCACGATTTTCCTTAGCGAAAAAATCCATCTCACGCGTATGATCCCTAGCCTCTGCCGCCATACGCCGCAAGCCTCTTAACCGATCGGAGGCCTCCTCATTCACTGCTTTTTTTAAGAATATGCCATACCATTCTTCTTGATACCCTACTTCGGTATTGTGAAGAGAAATCTCACGACCAAAATTGACTTGCCGAAAATCAGGCACCCGATGAAACCTTGCCTTGTCCAACACAATTGCACCAGGAAATGATGCCCCTCTGAAGCTCACATCACCATCACCAAAGATTACCTGATCGAAGTGCACGTCACCATCTCCGAATCTGGCACCAAAGAAGTCCACGTCCCCATCACCGAAGTTGGCTTCCTCGAAGGACACGACCCCGTCACCGAAGCTGGCCTTATTGAACGTCACGCGCCCGTCACCGAAGTTGGTCTCGATAAAGTACACGACCCCGTCACCGAAGCTGGCTCGATCGAAGTTCACGTCACCATCTCCGAATCTGGCACCATAGAAGGACACGCCACCATCACCGAAGTTGGCACAAAGGAAGTCCACGTTCCCATCACCGAAGTTGGCTTTCTGGAATAGCACTCCCCCCTTACCGAAGCTGACATCCATGAAGCTCACGTGCCCTTCACCGAAGCTCGTATCCGCGAAGGACAAAAATCCGTCACCGAAGCTGGCATACTGAAAGGACACGACCCCTTTACCAAAGCTCGTGCGCCAGAAGGTCACACCCCCGTCACCGAAGCGGGCGTTATTAAATATCAGGTCCCCGTCACCGAAGCGGGCGCCATTAAATGCCACATCTCCGCCATCGAAGCTGGTTTCCGCGAAGTTCACGTGCCCGTCACCGAAGCTAGCCCCTTGGAAGGAAACAGGCCCCTCACCGAAGCTGGCACCCCCGAAGTTCACATGCCCTTCACCGAAGCTGGCACGCTCGAAGTACACGCGCCCTTCACCGAAGCTGGCATGGTCGAATGACACGTACCTATTACCAAATGTGGCTTTATTGAATTTTGCTGATCCAGGGAAGCGAAACTCTGAAAAATTAACTTCTTTCTCTTCCGAAAAATCCCAATCAGTAAAATCTACTACCCAACCAGCATGCGTATCCGCCCATTGATTCCAGGCCTCCCGACCCTGCTTGTAGAGGTCATAAGCCTCCTGACCGGCTAATACCTTGCCTGCTTCCGGCTCTACAACGGTGTTACTCGCCTGGGCATCCTCTTCATTCGCCTGGGTAGAGCTGCGGTTAGTTTCGTCCACTTCTCCTGTTGTCATGGGTAGACCTTATTTATATTTTTTGACTTTACTAGAAGAAAATTACGCCATTCAAAATAAAAGAAATTAGCGATACTCAGAAACGCAAAAGCCCGGAGAAAATCCGGGCTTTACTTGAAGTCAGCATTACTAGCTTGCCTACATTCCACTACCTTTTTGCCACGCTGTCAACACTTTTTATGCAACTCTTGGCAATGGGCCGCGATACAGTTCCGCGTAGAACAGAATGTGAATGCCATCAATGCGCCGATACAGTGTCCGCTTGGAAACGCCTAGTTTCTTAGCCGCCTGGTCATGCGTTAAATATGGCGGCAAATAAAACAAGCGCGCTGTATCCCCAAAATCTTTCGGTAGCTTCAACACAAATTGCTCTACCTCCCGTACATCAGAATTAATCGGTATCGTGCCCTCTGCGCTACCCGACCCGACCACCCAGGCCGAATAGCCCAATGGTGAGCCAACACCAAGCCCCTCCATCGCTGCCGCCCACTCCTGGAACCGCAAATGCACACGCTCAATCATCACACCCCCTCTGGTTTCACCCATACCACCTAACCCGTATACCCCCGTATATGTCCCGTATATCAAAAAAAACAGGTATACGGCTCTACAGCCCGCATGGTTGCTACACTTTCTCAGTGTCCCGTATACCCGTAGGGCAAATTGTCGTCCCTCGCGCGAGAAAAAAATCTTCGAGTCCACCAGCTGGGGAACCGTCACGGGTTACGCGCGCGCGGGCGCGCGCGATATGGCTATACAGGTATACGGGAACCGCAAGAACCCCAGCAACCACGCGGCCAGCAAAGCCGTATACTGTATATCCGTCATGTACGGGCCCTATACGGGGGTATACGGGGCTCATGTCGGCTGCTCCTCGTGGAAGGCCCCGATCTCATCGCGAAACGCCCTCACGCACTCCGACAGCCACTCCTTCTGTGTTTTCCCACCAGGTGGTGCGTGCATGAGAAAGAAGGTGCCCTGCACCCCCTTCTTGATTCCCCTGCCGAATCCACCAGGGCTATCGTACTCAAGCCGGTTCTTTTTCTTCACCCTGGTCGCCATCGCCTCTGAAAAGCGGTTCATATCCATCTGGTGAAAGCCCCCCGCCCTGCACCACTTGCGGTACACATGGTAGAGATCACCGCTGAGGCAGGTGTGGAAAGGCGCATCGGTTTCCTTCGACTCCCAAGCCCGATAAAACACCTCCCAACTGGGCAGGCCGAAGCTGATCAATCGTTCTTTGGCCTCGGTCATTGGCGGTTTGGTCCGGGTATGGAAATCCCCCAGCTGCTGGTCCAGCAGCCAGCCGTAGAAGGCATCCGCACCGCCGTTCTCCAGCTCCTCACCCACTCCCTTCTGCAGTTCCAGTGGCAGCGTTTTCTCCGGCCACACCACCAGGAATCGCCGATCCATAGGTTCCACCGGGAATGGCAGCACCTCATTGGAGAGAAAGGCGCTATTCATATAGTTCGCCTCCTCCCACCCGCTGACAAATTTCTTCTCGATGCGGGCGGTGGCGCCGGTAATCATCTGTTTGATGTTACCCGTCTGGGAATACTTCTTGTCCCGGGAAAAGATTTCCTCAAACACACCCCACAGCAGACTCGACTTCCAGTCCGTATAGGTACTCTCAATCTGGTGCTGACCCAGGGTCGCACTGTATTCCCCGTAGACCCTGCGCATCACCACATCGAAGAACAGCGACTTTCCCGACCCATGCACATCAGAGTGCACCAGTAAGGCCGTATCCATCTTTGAGCCCACATACTGCAACGGGTAGGCCAGCCATCGCACCATCCACCTCCACACCTCGTCATCACAGTTGCACAGGTGCCACAGCAGCGCGCGGATATTCCGGCATTTATCCAGGTCGCGCACCGGATTCAGGGGTAGCCGCTGGAAGGTATTGATATGCGTCTTGGGATTCACCTTTCGGGTAGGGTCAAAAACCACGTTCTTTTTCGGCACGATTTTTCGGTCAGGATGCCGGTACCAAATGTCATAGGTATCCGGGAAGATATGTTTTATCACCTTAAGCGGGCTGCGCTCCCAATGCTTGCGGTCCCACACCTCCTCCGTGCCCTCCAGCAACGTGAATCGCCGCAGCATCTCGCCGACTCCCCCTGCCCCCTTCTGGGCGGCCTGGCGCGCGGCGACGAACTGGCGCACGTCCTGCTCCAGCACCTTGCGCTTTTCCGAAGCATCCATGAACTGCTTCGCTACGGCGGCGCCAACTTCGGCCCGGAAAGCCGTCGACTTCAGCTCCCGGTGCAAATGCTCGTCCCACACCTTGGTAGTGCCGGATATCAAGGCAAAGCGCTTGAGTGCATCCTCAAGTGTAATTTCGCGCGCCTCTGCGATCAGTGAGGGTGCGGGAGATTCCGGCGGGGGCAGATCAACAGCCGCGGGCGCCTCATTAGGTGGGGAGCGGGGGAGGAAGGACACATTCTCCATAAACACATCAAACTGCCGCCGCACTTCCGCCAAACCGTGGGCGACATGTATATCGTTGAAATCCAGATTGGTCTTTTTCTTATCGGCACTCACGCGACCTTCTCCAGCTCTCCATTTAGCGATGGAATCCAAACGCCACCGCCCACGGCTTTCGCCGCCTCAGTGGCCTTGGTGATGCCCGGGTTGCCCTCAGTACCGCAGTCATCGTCCGCAGCGAACACCATATGCTGCTCCGAGTAGCGCTCCCGCAGCTGCATCGCCACCGACATCAGGTTTCCGCAGTCGAAACAAACCACAACCGGGCATTCGTAGCGCTCGCCGATCGTGGTCGCTTCGCGGATACTGGCACCGGTTGCATAGCCCTCTACAAGAATCAATGGCTTGCCCGGATCCGGCTTCCCGATCCAGTAAAAGAGCCCTGACTTGCGCCCGTGCCGAAGGAACGTCTTGCTGTTTTCCGTCAGTACCTGCAGATTCCAGATCTTGCCGTCGATATCCATTAACGGCAGCGCCGCATGCTTCTTTTTGAAAAACTGGATTTTGATGTCCTGGCGCTCACGCTCCTCTTTGGGCATATCAAAAATTGGCTTGATCTTTGTCCAGTCCGTGAGCATCTTAACCTCATTCCCACGCTCCACCAGTAGAAGTGGCCCGGAGAAGAAGCGCAACCCGTAAGCCTTTACTTTCTTGCGGCCCAGGTACGGGCTACGCCCCATTGGCTTTAGATTGGCCCATATGGACTGCGCTATCACGGCGATACGTTCAGACCAGGCCGCCTCCTCCGCTGCCTGCCGTTCAGTATCCAACGCCCTCCGGCGTTCACGTGCTACGCGCTCCTGAGCGGACTGTTGCTTTTCTTCCGCAGTTAGCGCCCGACGCTCAAATACAAATCCGCATTCCCTGGCCAGGGAAAACAAAGTGCCAATACCAATACCACCGCCGGCCTTAAAACTTTTCCAGCTAGACTTTACGGAAGCGCAGTTGTAGTTATCGGCTCCCTGACTCCAGCAATCCCAAAGATCAAAACCATCGTCACCAAACTCCGACTTGATGGCCATACCCACCTTGATCCAGATATCGCGCTCATCCGCCCTGTCCAGGAAATCCAGCGCTCGGCGCACATCCTCCAGCGTACATTGATCGTGCATGGTCCAAATCCCCCTAAGGCGGAACCCCACTGAATGCAAAGAAAGAGTCCTGTTTATCCCTATGCAGCACACGCCATAATCGGCAGCTCACGAAGTAATTCCTTTGCCTTTCGACGCGCTTTTGGCAAATTGAAGCGGGGCGGCCATCGTCTTCGGCCACAGGTATCCAACCAAACCCGCAAGAAAAGCTCCGCATCAAATACCGGCATTTTCAATGACTTCTGCAGGGGTTCCGGTAACCGGCGGCCGTGCCTTTTGGCTACAGATTCCAGGTAGCGGATTTCATCCGTAGTAGTCCAACCCCGAGACTGATTTAGTCTGGTCATAAGTCCTCCTGAGACCTCCCATATTTCACTGGGCAGATTTCGGCATTCCCTGTATGCTGCTGGCTTCTATACCCACCGCAACAAAGATTTTCCTATGGACGATTCAGACGAGCGCATTGCCGCAGACATCCTGATTGCCTCTCTTCAGCGCGGAGGCGGAAATTCCTCCCACTGGCCATCAGGTGAAATGATCGAAGACGACGCCGAGAAGCTTGCCAATGCCTTTCAAATCATTTATGACGCGGTGCACAACGCGCACAAAAACTAATAACTGAAGTGCTAGCTCGGCCCCAGCTGGGCTTCATTCGCGCCTTTAATTCCTTCCTTTGGGCTAAGCAGCACCACGTCATTGCGGTCGAAATGCATAGAAAGGCTTTCGGCCACCATTGCAGCGCCCTCCTTTGATTTTAAGAATTCCTCAATTGCCTTCTGAAGGTCTTGCTTATCCATACTTCACCCCCTGTATGAAATTCCATAGGTATAGGCCGATTAACCGAACCGCTTTTGGTTGGCAGACTGGGCGCTCCACCAATCAGGAGGCGTCATAATGATCGTTGTACTGCTATCACCTACCAATCCCAGGCCGGTCAACTTGCCTGCTGGACTTCTTCAACTATTGGGAAAGCTATCTGTTCCTCTAAAGGGCCAAAAATATCCGGCCTCAGATCGTAGCGAGTGACGGCACCGCTGGTTGCCTGCTCAATTCTTCTACAATGGCGAGGAGGGACTTTCCGAACCCCTTTGCACCACTGCGATACACATGCTGGCGGAATCTCCAGCATGTCAGCTATTTTCTTCTGTGTTCCGACCAGGGAGACGGCCTTGGCGATAGCGTTCATACATTTACGATAGCGTATGCTATCGATCTTGGCAATAGCAAACA
Source organism: Microbulbifer discodermiae (assembly GCF_040742695.1). Taxonomy (NCBI): domain Bacteria; kingdom Pseudomonadati; phylum Pseudomonadota; class Gammaproteobacteria; order Cellvibrionales; family Microbulbiferaceae; genus Microbulbifer; species Microbulbifer discodermiae. The sequence goes on from NZ_JBFLAB010000036.1 coordinate 13,674, forward strand.
TCAGTTTACGTTTTGCTAATATCTGAAAGAATTGCAAGATGGATATAAGCGAGATCAGGCGGGAAAATCTCCGCCAACTTGTCAACAAACACAAAACTACCGCTGAGTTCGGCCGCCGATTTGGGGTGGACCCCACCTATATTTCTCAACTACTGAATAAGCATCGAAATTTTGGGGAAAAGGCCGCCCGAAAGATGGAGGAGAAGCTGCAACTAAGTAGCTTTGACCTCGACAAGCCGCATAGGGAAGATTTTGCCGTCAAAGAAGAGGCGGAGACGTACCACTCCAACGTGGCTCCTGGGCCCAGAATTCGTGGCAGGGTCCCATTAATCAGTTGGGTGCAGGCCGGTGACTGGGAGGAGATTGTCGATAATTTCCGACCTGGCGAAGCTGATGAATGGCGCGAAACCTCCGCTCGTGTAGGTCCACACGCTTTTGCATTACGCGTCAAAGGAGATTCGATGACAGCCCCAACTGGAATCTCTATTCCTGAGGGCTCGGTAGTAATAGTGGATCCTGACGCAGACTACTCAAGCGGTTCCATCGTCATTGCTAAGCTAGTGGACACACAAGAAGCCACTCTTAAACGTCTAGTAATTGATGGCCCCAATAAGTACCTAAAGCCACTTAACCCAGCTTACGCCCCCATCCCTATAAATGGCACTTGTCGCATTATCGGGGTAGCTAAAAAGGTAGAGCTTGACCTGTAAGCAATGGATGGCTGCAGGAAACAGCAAGTCGTAACTCCGCACCCTACCCCGCACTAGATCAACTAAATACACCCCAAATCCTGACCAAATTCAACATAGTGGTCGCCTTTTTGCCAAAATGAATAGCAATTGCTATTGCACTATCTGATAGCGTTTGCTATTTTTCTTGGCAACAAGGAGAACAGCCATGCACATCACTAACTTATTCCCCATGCAGCAAGGTCCTATAGAGGGATCCAGGTGATGAAGTACAAGCCACTGGCTCCGCGCCAGGCAGAAGCCCTAACCCACCGGGCACGCGGCCTTTCTTATGCTGAAACGGCCGCAGCTATGGGGTGTTCTGTCGCCAATGTCGACAACTTGTTGAGCGAGTGTTTTTTTAAGCTCCGCGCCCGCAACAGCACCGATGCGGTTGCCAAGGCTGTTAAGCACGGCCTGATTCAATTTGCCCTCCTAGCAGCAGTCATTGCCGGTGCGGGACCAGACGCTAACGAATTGATGCGCACCCGCTTCCAACGTCGCCCCACCATCAGAACCATCCGTATCCGCAACCGGGAGGACCTGGCATGACCGCCACTGTGTTTATACACCCGACCGCAATGAATGAGCGCAGTATCCAGCGAATTCAGCGCCGTACCGGCCACATTGCAGTTATCGAGGGCAACGGTCGCCGTGTGCGTCTGGTGAATCCAAGACCGGCGCTTGCGCGCCCAACGACCCACAACGACTGGCCACCCTTCGGAGGAGACGCTGCATGAACAACCTTTACTATCAAGCCTTCGATGATGAGCCGGAAACCGCCTATAGGGAAGACGTCCTAGAAACCCAACAGATCTTTCTGGGCGATGAGCAAATTGGTGAGATGCACCGCCGCAACGAAGAGCAGGTGAACAGAAGTAATAAATTCCACGCAGTGATCAAAGTGAACGCCCCGCCGGACTATCGCGCCGGACTCGCCCAAGGCTTTGGCGCAACCCGCGAAGAAGCCGTTTCCCGCGCTTTCAACGACACCCGCGAAAAAGTCCAGATCTTCCTACAGCAACTGGACGCCCTCGACAGAGCCATTCATGGAGTAGACGCCGCATGACCACTACGACCTTCACTGACGCCGCCAAAAGCGTCGAGGCACTGATGAAGCTGGAGAGATTGCAGTGCGGCGGCAGCGAGGTTGCCGCCCTGGTACTGCTCAGCGCCTACAACAGCTACGACTTTACTCTACCGGTGGCCGAGCTCACCCGCTTGGACGGCGACTACTACCGCCACGCCATGTGCGTGATCACCCTGCGCTACCACGGCCACGAGCCGCACACGGTGATCAACAACGGCGACAAGCGCTTCAGGGCCCTCTGCCAGCGCTGGGCACACCGAATGGCGTGCAACACGGAGAAAGTGGCGTGAGCAACGGATATCAACCCCAACAATCCAAGCCCTCATCGCCGCCCCACTCCCAGCAGAAAGCGCTGACCGGCCAAAAACACGACGAGGGCAAACCCCGCTGGGAGCTGCTGCCCTGGAACGGCATGGAAGAGGTCGTACAGGTACTTACCTATGGTGCCGAAAAGTACGCCCCGGATAACTGGCGCCAGGTACCCAACTATCAGAGTCGCTACACCGCCGCCGCCCTGCGCCACATCAGTGCCTATATGCGTGGTGAAGAACAAGACCAGGAAACCGGCCGGCATCATCTGGCACACGCCACCTGCTGTCTGCTGTTTCTACTCGAACTGGATTGCAACCCAGCCCAACCGGTGCCGCCCCGCCATGAATGAATTCTCACAGCTACTGGAGATCGTTGCTGACCTCAAAAGCACTGTGAAAGGGCAGCAGCTGCAAATTGAGAGTCTGCGCGAGCACATTGCCGCACTCAGTGAGGCAGTCCATGGCGAAGCAGAAATCAACGCAACCGAGGATCAAACCGCATGAAAAAGGAAAAGATGCTCACCCTCACCCAGGCCGCGCGGACGGTCGGTATTGGTAGAAATACCTTGCTACAGAAGCTGCGTGACAGTGGCCTGCTCTGCGACCAGGCACCGATGCGAAACTCACCAACAAAACATGCCGTTGAAGAGCATTTGCTCTTCCCCAAGTGCACGCAATACTTGCGCGGCTCGGTACAGGTACAACACATCACCGCATTGGTCACGGCCAAAGGCATGGTGTGGATTCGCAGCCTGATTGATTCTGAAATTACAGAAAAAGCAGCCAATAGCAACTGAGAGCTTCTATAGCGTCCCAGCGCTTTTAATCAGAGGTAATTATAAGTCAGTCGAATTTTAAATTAAGGAGAAGGACATGTACGTTCATAAGAAAATGGAATCCGAACTTTGGACCGTTGGATTCTATAAGCCAGATGGTCAGTGGGAACCGGATTCGGATCACTCAAGCCTTGAAGATGCAGCCAATCGGGTTGTCCAATTGAATGGCGGCTGTCCTGAGAAAAAAGAACAACCAAAAACTAAACACTACTACCTGCAACTGGACAATAAGCCATTGTTTGTTAGTGGACCAGAAACAGCAATTATCATTCTCGGGTATTCCCCCACATTTGAGGATAACAGTTTACGCCTCATTTTGAAGGGGAACCATTACAAGGAATTAGCCAAGCTCAGTGACAATGGCGGATTTGAAGCCTGCCTTGCATATTTTGAGGAACACATTGACCAAGCGTCGCCCTACAGTGAACACCATATCCCTGCCAACAGAAAAATAATCACCAGGGTCAAAGACGATTTTGGAACACGCTAGTAGTAATCCATTTTATCCAGCGCCCCGGCGCACTCAGTCAGCAGTAACCGTTAGGGCCGCCAGTAAGGGGCCCTGTTTAAAGAATGAAGGCAAAGCGTGTGAGCGATAACGCGAAAGTTTGCAGGTAGGCGCAGATTTAATCACGCCAGTGTTTACAGGATAGAACGATGAGCGAGATACTAACCGACGCCCAATTGTGCAGATTGACCGGTGCTACGTCTTCAGACCTTCAAAAGCTTGTACTTGAGGAGAATCGGATTCCTTACGTACGACGCAAAAATGGTACACCGGTTGTTACCTGGACCATGGTCAATCAAGCCAAATTGGCCACACGGTCAAACGATAAAAGGTTCCCCGCTGGCTTCAACCTGGAGACTATGAGCTAATGGGAAGACGCAGGAAGCCCGAAAATAATTGGATGCCCCCCTATGTAGTTCGGTACCCGCGAGGTTACCGAGTACGCCGACGTGGGTACACCATTAAACACTTGGCCGATAGTGATGCCAGTCGATCTGAAGTATGGGCAGCGTATGAACGCTGGCAAACCAATCAACAAGCCACTGACGCTACTGTTAATGACTTGATAGATTTCTATTTCGCATCCCCGCAGTATACGCAGCACCTAAAGCCCAGTACCCAGCGGGACTATGATCGCTACAGTAAGCGTATCCGCCAAGTATTTGGCGCTATGGACCCAGATGCAATTACCTCCCCTCTTATTCAAATGTTTATGGATGCCCGTGGGTCAAAACATCCCACTGCGGCCAATCGCGAGAAGACATTCCTTGGAATTGTTATGACCTGGGGGAAAAGTCGGGGGCTGGTGAATATCAGCAACCCCTGCGATGCGGTTAAGCCGATGCCAGAGAGCCCTGGAGGTCGCTACGTTGAGGACTGGGAGTACGAGGCTTTTTGGAAGTATCTAGGTACCAAAGGGCATGTCATGCACCAGTGCGCCATGGAGATAGCCTACCTGTGCGCTGCGCGCCAACAAGATGTTCTCGCCCTCTCCAAAAATCATATACGAGAGGAAGGTTTATTAATCATTCAAGCTAAGACTGGGAAGCAGCAGATCAAACTGTGGTCGCCCCGTCTAAGGGAGGCGATTGATCTGGCTCTTTCAACGAACACTCACGCCAAAATACAGACTCCCCACATACTTCGAGGTCGTACCGGCCGAGGCTACACCCGCACTGGGTTCAACGCTGTTTGGCAAAGAGAGCAACGCGCAGCTCTGGAAGGCGACGTAATCAAGAAACGATTCCGGTTCCATGATCTCAAGATCAAATCCATTTCTGACTTTGAAGGTGATACTCAGCGCTTCTCAGGCCACAAAACAAGGTCCATGGCAGAGCACTACAATCGCACTCCTGACCAAGTAGTCACACTGAATAAAGCCAGAATTGGCACCACGGTTTGGCACCCAGACGAGAAAGACAAGGTGTCTTCTGATCAAGAGGATTCGTAAGTCTTTGATTTAGATGGGGAATATTGGGGTGGCTGACGGGGATCGAACCCGCGACCTCAGGAGCCACAATCCTGTGCTCTACCAACTGAGCTACAGCCACCATCAATTTGTCTAGTTCAGCGCCTTGTGGCAACGCCGACTCACACCCTGCTTGTATGTCTAGCGTCTGTGCAGGGGGACCAGACTAAGCACTAACTTTGAATCAAGACTGCCAGATCAGCGTCATCTACCTGAAACCATTCCGAAAGAATGGCGCACCCGGCAGGACTCGAACCTGCGACCATCCGCTTAGAAGGCGGATGCTCTATCCAGCTGAGCTACGGGCGCTAGGCAACCCTGTCCTGGTCGGGGCAGAGGGATTCGAACCCCCGACATCCTGCTCCCAAAGCAGGCGCGCTACCAGACTGCGCTATGCCCCGAATCTACCAAGTTGGCAACGGAGTTTTACAAACACCCTCCGCGATCTCTTTGGTCGGCTGTCACCTCCCGTCGAGAGCGCGCATGATACTTGCGCCCCGGGAGGGAGTCAACGCCGCTAAGCTGTTCTTTTTACAATAGTTTAGCCCTGAGTATGGAATCCCGGGCGAGGTGGGATTTTGTCGGCCCGCTGTGCGAAAATAGCCCGCTTTTGGCAAGGTCTGCCGACCTGCGGGTGGGCGTGACGATACTCCCACTGCCGCCCCGCCATTCCCCGCAGGGTGGTTACGGCTCACTGACTGATAGAGAAATTCCTATGTCTGCATTGGTTCTGGACGGCAAGGCCCTGGCACAGAAAACCGAACAGGAACTCTCCGCAAGGGTTGCGAAACTGAAGGAGAGCAGCGGCGGCCAGACACCGATTCTCGCCACCATACTGGTAGGTGACGATCCGGCCTCGGCCACCTATGTCAAGATGAAAGGCAATGCCTGTCGCCGGATCGGCATGGATTCGCTACAGGTGGAAATGCCGGCCTCGACCACTACAGAGCAGTTGCTGGCCAAAATCGAGGAGCTGAACAGCAACCCCAATGTCCACGGAATCCTGCTGCAGCACCCGGTACCATCCCAAATAAACGAACGCGCCTGCTTCGATGCGATCCGGCTGGATAAGGATGTGGATGGCGTCACCTGCCTCGGCTTCGGCCGGATGGCAATGGATGAGAAGGCCTACGGCTGTGCGACCCCCAAGGGCATCATGCGCCTGCTGGAAGCCTATGACATTGAGCTGGCCGGCAAGCACGCGGTGGTCGTCGGGCGCAGCCCCATTCTCGGCAAGCCCATGGCGGCCATGCTGCTGAACGCCAATGCCACGGTCACCACCTGCCACTCACATACCCGGGATCTGGCCGATCACGTCCGCCGTGCCGATATTCTGGTGGGCGCAGTTGGCCGGCCCGAGTTTATCAAGGCGGACTGGGTTGCGGACGGTGCGGTGGTTGTGGACGCCGGTTACCACTCCGGCGGTATCGGTGACATCGAACTCGCCCCCTTGTTGGATAGAGTCGCTGCCTATACACCGGTTCCGGGCGGTGTGGGGCCCATGACCATCAACACGCTGATCTACCAGGCGGTGGATTCGGGCGAACGCAAGATCGGTTGACGCCGTTGCCCCAGACTATAAGGCTGGACAAGGCGGTAAGCCAGGTGACCAACCTGTCGCGCGCGGACGCCAAGCGCGCGGCCAAGTCCGGACGCATCACCGTCAATGGGGAAATTATCACCAACCCGGCCACGAAAGTGGTGGATGAGGACATTCTATGCCTTGACGGCAGGCAGCTGAGCCAACCGGGGCCTCGCTATTTTATGCTACACAAGCCTCTGGGCTACGTCAGTGCCAGCAAGGACAGTGAACACCCCACGGTGCTGGATCTGATCGACGAGCCCAACAAACACCTGCTGCATGTGGCGGGCCGGCTGGATATCGACACCACCGGCCTGGTACTGATCACCGACGATGGACAGTGGTCCCACAAGGTCACCTCCCCCCGGCATCATCACCACAAAGTCTATCATGTGCACCTGGCGGACAGTATCGCAGAGAATGCGGCGGACAAATTCGCCAAGGGTGTCTGGCTGGACGGAGAACAAAAGCGTACCAGGCCGGCACAGCTGGAGGCGCTGTCTATGAAGGAGGCGCGCCTCACCATCAGCGAGGGGCGCTATCATCAGGTAAAGCGCATGTTCGCCGCGCTCGGCAACCGGGTATTACAGCTGCACCGTGAGCGCATCGGGACCATTGTACTGGACGAAGAACTGGCCGAGGGTGATTACCGGCCACTGACGGAAATCGAGGTCAATTCCATTCAATAGCTTGCCGATGTCAAACCCGACGAAATGGCGGTACCCGCAGGGCCCCAGCCGACACAAATGAAACCAATTCGCCAATGACTTTTGCTTTACTTACACAACTCCTGCAGCAAAACCCGTCCGAGACCCTGTGGATTGCGGATGAAAACAGCAAGCCATTACTGGTACAAGGGTTGGATTTTCACGGTGATCTGTTAACCAACCGATGGGACATTGCCAAACTCTCTGAGCACCAAACGGCGCGCACATTTTTCAACGACTTTCGCTTAGACGAATTGAGCCGGCGCTACCGATCCGTTGTCTACCCGCTATCGAAGGAAAAAGCGGTAGTGCACCACATTATCAACTGCTGCCCTTCGGTGCTTGGCCAGGGTAGTGAACTGAAAATGCTTGGCAGCAAACGGAGCGGCATCAAGTCTCATGCGTCCAAATCAGCCGCATTTTTTGGCTGTGCTCCTCAGCTGCGCAAGTGTGGCAGTGATTACATCAGTGTCAGCCTATTTAATAGCGATGCGGAGCTTGGTAAAACGCTCGATGACGACAACTACCCGGAATTGAGAAAACCACCGGCACTGGGTGGCCTGATCAGCAAACCGGGGCAGTTTGGCTGGGACAAAATCGATATAGGCAGTGATCTGCTGGCGACTCGATTCGAGCAGTACCTGCCACCAACCGGTGCACGAATCGTAGACTTGGGCTGCGGTTACGGTTATCTCAGCAGCCGCTTGAAAAAACTCGGCAACTTCCATATCACCGCCACAGACAATAATGCCGCGGCGTTGCTGGCCTGTGAGAGGAATTTCAAGCTATTGGAAATCGAGGGGGTGGTGGTACCCTCGGACGCCGGTGCTGACCTAGAAGCAAATATCGCTGATTTTCTGGTTTGCAATCCACCATTTCACCAGGGGTTCCAGGTGGAGGGTGACTTGACGGATCGCTTTTTGCAACAGAGCGCACGGCTGCTTTGCGATAGGGGGCAGGCTTTGTTCGTGGTCAACGAGTTTATACCTTTGGCACGCAAGGCCAAACAGTTTTACGCCGAGGTGAAGCTCCTCTGCAAAGCACAGGGCTTTTGTGTTTATCGGCTTGCCAACCACTAGCAGGTTGTTGAAAAAGGCATCCTGCCTGTTTCAAAATACGAAAAATGTGATTTTCACTTTTCTCCCAAAATCAACGACTTAGGCGTCGTTGATTTTGCCGGAACATCCATATTCCGGCACCAGGCGTCGAAATTCTTCGAATTTCGACAACCAGTTAGAGAAAATGGCTTGCGGTTGCAAGCCCTACATTACTGCCAACTGGTTGCTGAAAAGACCTTACCTGCAGGTTGCTGTTCCGAACAGCCAGGTTGAGGCCGCTAAGCCTGGCTGAAATAAGCCAGGAATGGCTATTTTCAGCAAGCTGCGAATATTGATCCGGCAACTGAATAAGTGCCCGGATTAATAATCACGCAAATTGAACAGATCTATGGAGAGCGCGTGTTCCTCCAGTTCCTCCAGTTCCAGCAGCCGCTGGAAAGCGTCTTTGGCCGAAGGGGTATCCGCACCCTGCAACAGGTCCCGGTACTGATCCGAAAGATACATATCGATGTCCATGGCCAGCTTGGCGATGCCCTCCAGGTCGTTGACGTTGAGGTTGCGCGCCCGCTGCAGGAACTCCGGCTCCCGCCCCTCAGGTGCAAACTGAACCCAGGTATGCAGGGCACCGGGGGAGATATCCTGGCGGAAATTCTCCAGCGAGTGCTTCATGGAGTCCTCGCGGCGGTGAAGCTGATCCAGTAGTAATTCGACACGCTTGTCCGTCGCCAGCTGCTCGTACTCCCCATACTGGCGGGCGAGCTTTGCATGAAAATCCTTGCCTTCCTGAATGACATCTTCCACAGTTTTGTAGCGCATCGGGACTTACCAGAAAAGCATCCTGATAAAACAAAGTATAGACATGCAGTAACAATAAACGCCAAGTGAAGCTTGGGGCAGGTACAGGAAAACCGGTTGCTCAACGCAGGCGCCGTAAAAGACCGGTCAGTCTCCTCGCCGGATTGGCTGGATTTATTGCAGCCGGGGCCCGCTGCTTGAGGTGATGGATAGAAAGTGGCTGACGGCTCACTGCAATCACACTGTTCTCGTAGCCCGGTAATTCGGCGGACCAGCTTCCCTTAAGCTGGTCGCGTAGTGGCTTTTGCCGCCAGCCACTGGCAAGCAGCTGCCGCCGGCTGCCGAAATTGGCCACCAGCAGGCCATGGACTTCGGTAAGCCCCAACAGTCGCTTGCACCAGCTAAGATCGGCAGCGACACTCCGCTCCGGCTCTCCTCTGCCATGGCCAAAGAGATCGTCGATAACCAGGTCAAAACGCCGGGGGGAACGGGAAAGGCAGTCCACGAAGCGGACGGCGTCGTCGTGGACCAGTTGAACACCGCTCACACCAAAATAGCGTCGCGCTATGTGCAGATGCATCTTATCTATGTCTACACCGATGATTTCAGTGGGGTCGAGAAACCGTTGCAGCAGGAGAATCAAGGCGCCGCCCCCCACGCCCAGCATCAAGATAGAGCGGATCTGCTGTGAGGGCAGAAAGAATACCGGCAGTAACATCAATTCCCACAAGCTACCCTTCAATGGGTCCCGGGGATTCCATTGCGAGTGAAGCACTCCGTTGCTGTACAAACGAACGCTGGCACCGTGGCTGCGCACCTGATACAAGTCACCACCGAGGTGTTTTTGCCACAGCAGCGCCATCAGGACGCAGGAAGATCGGAGCAATCGAGCAGGATCTGTGCGAATGCCTGGAGGCCGGCGAGGTCGTCACTGGAGAAGCGGGCCAGCCTGGGGCTGTCCACATCCAATACACCGAAACAGCGGTTGCCGGCATAAAGCGGAATCACGACCTCGGAAACGGACACCGCATCGCAGGCGATATGCCCGGGAAACTGGTTTACATCCTGTACCAGCTGCGCCTTGCCACTCGCCACTGCGGTGCCGCAAACCCCGGTACCGACCTGGATCCGCGTGCAGGCGGGTTTGCCCTGAAAAGGGCCAACCCGCAACTCGTCACCGTGGAGAAAGTAAAAACCTGCCCAATTGATTTCAGGCAGTTCCATAAACAACAGGGCACTGGCATTGGCAGTATTGGCCAGCCAGTCGCGCTCACCGGACAGAAGGCCCTCAAGTTGCGCGTTGAGAGAAGTGTAAAATTCGTTGCTGGACATTCTGAGCCTTTCTCACTAAATGACAAATAAAACCATTGACCCGGCAATCCAATAGATGATCCCTCATCGAGCCAATTGTCGCCCTTAAAAAAACCTGCGCAATTACGCGGAATTGCTGGCTGTTCAATGGCTCACGCCGGCCTCTGCCCGGCGGTGGTCACCTCTGTGCCGCATTAACCGGGCAACTTATTTAGTTACCGGGTTAATAGTGCCCCTATCGCCTACTTTCAGACCATAGCTCTTTGTGTTGCAAAGTTGCTGAAACTGCTTCTTTGTGAGGCCCCTATTGGGACCGGCATTGGCGTGCAGGGGCCAATTTTACTGATAGGGGTCCACTGTGGAAGCGTCATCACCGTTCTGTCCCTGGTATTCCTCCGCGTCCACGGTAGGGCGGCTCCACTCCCCCCGGTCCTCGTCTTCCTCATCGCGGCGGATTACCGGTGGCGCTGTGGTCACATCCGATGCGATCAATTTCCGTTCACTGCCGGGGCTGGCCTCGCGCCCCTGGCTGGGCGGGATTTGCACCGGGGCGGTGCGCCGGTCTGGCCGGGCCCTGGCCCTGAGACTGGGCTGACGCCGCCAGGCGAGCTTCGCCGCTTCCAGTTCGCCGTTGAGGCGAGTTACCTCGGCTTGCAAATCACCCAATTGGGCCTGCAACTCGGTGAGCTGGGTCAATACCCCTTTGACCTTGCGACTTTCCTGTTCATACAGAATGGCGGCGCCACCCAATATCACCGCAACTATCACCAACATCGAAAACTGACGCATACCTCTTCCCCATCCCCTAAGGCGACTCTACCAATCGGTGGTCAACTTGACAGTCCAACATCTTCGGTTATGGCAGCTGGCCGGTGCAAGTACAGAGTCGGCATTTTTGAAACATCCCTACCCGCCTGCCTGGCTTGATCCGGCAATCGTTAAGCGCCCACGCTGGACCATTCCTGATCCACGAAGCGCCCTGTTTGCTGCAGCACCGGCAGCAGGATCTCTCGGCCGTATTCACACAAAGCTTCACCACAAGGCTCTGCCTGATTCTGCTTGCCAGCCTGTATGGGAAGATGCCCACCCCCCGACTTCAACTCAGCCACCATAGGGCCATACCCCTCCACCCAGCACTGAAGATGAGGAAATTGAACCCGCAACCGGGCGGCAATACTCAATCCAGCATAATCCAGGTCCCCCCAAAAAAGCACCGGCAGCGATGGCTCCTGGTGTTGCTCCGACCCGATGGCAAACCAAGCGCTCTTGAATGCCTCTAGATTGTCCCCCGTCCCATGGCCTGAGCCCAAACTGCAGAAAACGACACTGTCTCTGTCCCGCAAGCGCCTCGCAGTACCCTTGAACCCTTGCGAATAAACAATTGCCGTCGAAGGAGGCGGCGCCACCGCCAGCGCGAGAAAGGTATCCTGATTTTCGACAAACAGCACTTGGCACAGATCGGCTGGGAGATGGATATGAACCAGTAGTGGGCGCTCTTTAAGCTTGATAACCAACTCCGGAAACATCTCGCGACAAAGTCGCAATCGGGTTTCTGACGCTTCCAAAAATTTGGAATCCCCATTAAATGCCAATGCGGACAACTGACGCCAGGTTATCGATTCAGCGGACTGAAGGATCTTGGGAATGGAAGCCCAGCAATCGACATACGCCTCTATCGCAGAGACCGCCGGACGCGCAAAACCGGCGGGAACCGCCAAGGGAAGTTCCAACAGCTGGCTCAGAGCCCGACAGTCCGCCGCAACTGCAGCAACGGCCCTCTCCCAATCGTCTGCCGGTGTAATCTTCAACGGTCGGCCCAGTAGTTTTCGCAGGCGTGGCTCGGACTCGACCAACCACCGAACACGGCTATTCAGCCAAAGGGGCTCGCCAAAGCCCGGGGCTTTGCGTGCTGGGACGATTTCAAACAAGCCACTCGAACGCGCGAAATCCTCCACTTCCTTCCAAACTTGCTCATCGCCGCCACGTTGTGGCTCAAAGAACTTACTGATCAGCGGTCGGAGCGCACCGCGAACATCATCCGGTCGCTTGAGAATCAAGTCGCGAACTGTTTCTCTATTAGCGCTACTTTGACGGTCGCGCTGGTCAAGCAGTAGGCTCAGCAATGCGCGAACAATGTCCTCATTAAGCAACTCTTGCAGTAAGCGGCGATCTTCCTCCGGGTCCACAGCTTCACCCCTCCACCAGTTCCAAAAAATCCAGCGATACCTGCTGGCGAATGGCGCGGCGGTGATTGGCCCAAAGAGCGGCGATCTTGTCCCGGTTGCAGACCTTGCGATCCACATAGACGCGGGTGTGGAGTTCCCCCACCGGCTGCGGGCTGGGGCACTTGCTGAACACGAACTGGTTCGAGATCAGGTCCATAAAGGGTCCCGACTTGCTGCTGGGCATAATAAACAGCAACTGTAAGCCCAGTGTTTCAGTCAGGTAGCGGATCACCTCCCGGGAGCGCACCTCGTCCATCTTGGAAAAGGCCTCATCCACCAGCACCATCTGCAAATGGGTATTGCCGTCGTTGAAGCGAAAGGCGGACGTCACTGCGGCGGAACGGATGATGTATGCGGGGGTTTCCAGCTGGCCGCCGGATCCGGTGCCATACTGGCTGAGGGCAATGGGTTCCTTGCCCTCCGGCTCCTTGTAGATCTCGTAACTGCGGTAGTTGCGGTAGTCGCTGATACGGTCCAGCTCGCGGCGGGCCAGCTGTTCGTCCTCACTCAGCAACATCGCCAGCAGCTTGTCGCGCACCTGCCGGTGGCGCGGCTCCAGCTCGGCATCGAACAGACTCTGCTCTTCCCCCAGGTTGGGCAGGTCGATCACGGCCCTGAAGAAGCCCCAGTACTCACGAAATTCCGGTACCCACTGATAGTCGAAGCGGAAGCGCTCGCGGTCGGCTCCAAAACGATGGAATTCCAGTTCCTTGTTGAGATCGTCGAGAACCCGCTTGCCGTCGTTGATGGACTGGTAGATGGCATGGCACAAATGGGTCACGAAAGTGGTGTTGAAGGACTTTTTCAGCCCCCGTAACTGCTCGTGGCGATCCACCAGCAGGTTGTTTTTCAGTCGGTTGCGCAAGGCCTCAACCTGACTGTGTAACCCACACACCAATTTGAACAGCGCTTCACCGTGACCATCGCCGTAATCCGGTTCGAATGCCAGAGCATCGCCGGCCGTGGTCGAGGCGTTGTGATCCATTACCCCCCGGTCCAGCTGGCGGCAATATTTTTCCAACAGCCCCTGCCACTGCTCGATATCAGCGCCAAAATCGAACCTGTCCCCGGCCTGTGCGGCCTGGTCATCCGCCTGCTGTAGTGCCTGTTGGACGTCGAAATCCGGGTGTATCTGGGCGATACTGCGCACCGCCCCCTCGCTGTGGTCGAGCGCCTCCCCCAGCCTTTCCAGGTCGTCCGCCAGCACCTTCAGTTGTTTGGCGGTATTGTCCAGGTCCCGCTCCAGCCTGCCCGCATCCTGCAACAGACCCGCATGGTTTTTTTGTTGCGCCTGCTGCTGCGCTTTCACTTCCGCCAGCTGTTGCTCCAACAGGCCGCTATCACTCAGGTCGAGATTCTGCAACCCCTGTTCGGCACTGCGCCAATCCCGCTGTGCCGCAAGAGCGGCGTCCACCTGGACCTGCAGGGAAGGCGGGGCAAGTTCCCCCAGCGCTGTCGCCACACGGCGCAGCAGCTGCAGCTGCTGGTTGACCTGGCCGGCCTCCTGCAACAGCTGCTCCAGGGCCTGTTGCTGGGCCGCCAGCGCCCGCGTCCGCGCGCCCTGGCCAAACACCAGGTCGCTGTCATCGATGTCGCAGCGCCACATACTGTAATTCCCACTGGCCAGACCATCGGCTGTGAGTCCGCGCCGGGTGCCGCGCAATTCCTGCTCGTCGCGCACCTGTATCACCGAGCCGTAGGAGGCGCGTAAATAATACTCGGCCGTGCGGTGGTTAAACTCCATCAATTCAACGATGGAGCCCTTGGGCGGATCGCTGCGCTCGGCATCGCGCCTGGCCCTGTCTCCCTGCACCACGCGCGCGCGATTGTTCCGCCCCGTCAGGCCGCGAACTATCCGGATGGCAGCCGCCTCGTATTCCGGTTCCACCAGGATGGCAAAGCGCGCACCGCCCAGATAGCCTTCTACCGCCATTTGCCAGCGCTCGTCCAGCACCTCGATATAGTCGCATAGCACGCGGGGATCAGCCTGCGGACACTGTTCGCGAATGGTCGCCAGAGCCTGTTCCACCGACTGGGGATAGCGGACCCGGTTGGCGCGCAGATGCAAGATCCGGTTTTCCTGTGCCTGAAGCTGTTTTTGCAGCTGCTGCACCCTTAGATCCCTTCGGGAGGCCTGCTGATTGATCTGCTCCCGCAACGGCAGCTGGTCTGCGGCAGCGCTGTCGATCGATCCGCACAGCTGCCCGTGCAGGCTGTCGGTGGACACGGCGTTTGCTCGCATGGCTTCCAGGGCCGCCAGGTCTATCCAATCCTTGCCCAGTAGCTTGTGTAAATCAGGCAGCTCGTCCTCGCGGCACACTTGCCTGACCTGGGACAGTAAACCCGGATCGCGCAGGGCGGAAATTTCCAGCTCGGCACTGGTCTCCGTCAACAGCTGTAACAATTCACCGGCTGCCTGGCGGTTGCGTCGCCAGATAGACTGCTGTGCCGACAGCGAGGTACCCAGGGCGGAAAGCTGTTGCTGGGCGCGGGCGATACGCTGTTCCAACTCATCCTTGGTGCGAAGGGTGGGAATACCCAACCGCTGGGCCTGCAACTTCACCAGTTCCTGTCCCAGTTGCTCGACCCGCTCCTCTGCCAGCCGCGCCTCGCGTTCATTGTTCTGCTGATCGGCGCGCAACTGTCGCTGAGCATTTTTGCCGGCCACATAGGTTTTTTGCACCCGCATCTGCCGGTGGCGGGTATGCAGATATTCCTGCACCCGCAATTGCAGCCACTGCTCGCGATACAGATTGGCAGAATTGGCGATCTGTTCCAGGGACGCAACGCGCTCGACGATTTGGCGCGCCTCCTGCTCCATCCCGTGGATAGTCTTCATCAGTTCGGAGACAGAGCGAATGGCCTCGCCCAGGTCGCGCTTTTCCAATACTTCCTGGGCCACAAAGTCGTTGATACTTTTGACGGGCTTGTAGGCCATAAAGTTGGAAAAGGTCCGCGCCGCATGGATCGCCTCGCGGTCCGGCACGGCGTCGCGACGGCCCCGCATGGCTCCGTAGAGCCGGCGCAGGTAGGCCTTTTTCTTATCGTACTGCTCCACCTTCTCGAACTGTTTGCTGACAATGCCGTAAAACTTGTCCAGAGGCAGAAGGTGGCGGCCGTCTTTGTAGTCTCGAATAAAATCACCGAGCGAGAGCTGCTCACCGGGGAGGATAAAAAAACGCAGTTCGGACTGGCGCGCCTGGGCGGGCTTGGCGCTGCGATCGAGATGTGCCCGAATAGCCATCACCGCCGTAAAGGGCTCGCCCTCTTCGCCGCTGGTGGGATAGAAAACTCCGGCGATATAGCAATCGGTAGGCTGCAGTCGCGCGTAGCTGCCGTCATCACAGCCCAGGACATAGGATGCAAGCGTGCGCACCTGCTTGCCGCCCCGCCCCCGCTGGGTGGTTTCATCCTGCCCCGGATTGAAGCTAAACAGCGTATCGTGGGCCGCCGTCATCAACGCCTGAATGGCATCCGCCGCAGTGGTCTTGCCGGAGCCGTTGCCACCGGAAAACAGATTGATGGGGCCGAATTCATACTCCAGTTGCGGTATGTTGCCCCAGTTCACCAGAATCAGCTTTTTAAGAAACACTGTCGCTCTCCTCCAACTCCGCGACCTCCCCGCCACCTCCGCTGTCGGCGTCCGCAGCCGGGTTGAACAGGCTGTGGTCCCCCACTGTTGGAGTCAGTCTCTGCGGCGACTCCGCCGACCTCCCCCCCTGGGCCAAAGCGGAACCTTCGCTTTCGCTGTGTTCCCTGTTGCCGGTCGGGTGCGGCTGGTCCGCACCGTCCAGCAGCTGGAGCAGATTCTCCTCGGTGACAAACCGTACTATGGTCGGGCGCACACGCAACAACACATCGGCAGCGGTCTGACTATCGTCATCACTGTATTGCAGCAGGCGCAACTGGCGCAGCCTTTTCAACAGACCCCTGCGCTCCGCGAGCCGCTCCGGCAGCGACATTTTCAACAGGTTGCGCAGACCCAGCTCAAGGGCTTCCAGGTTCAGGGCGACACAGCCGTGATCATCCACCTGCCCTTCCCTCAGCGCCTTGTCATATTCGACACGCAGCACCAGTATCGCCGCCACTTCCTGCTGGGACAGGCGCGCGCGGAACCCTCCGTGGTGCGGCTCCTCTTGGTCGGCCATTCCAGGCACTTCAGCGCCCGGCGGATACAAGCGAATAAACTGGAAACGCCCGTCGTGCTGCAGACGCAGGCCCAGTGGCCCCAGCCACTCCCGCACCAGCGACTCACAGCGCTGGAAGCGGTCGTACAGTAACCCTTCTATCTGGCTCTCGTCCCGGCATATGACGCCGTAGTCCAGCAACCGCACCAACAGTTCGGAAAACTCCGTCCGGGTAACACGGCACTCCCGCAGTGCTTCTTCCAGTGCCTGTTCAATCACTTTCTTTCAACTCGAGATAGTATTCGTCCAATTGTGCGAAATAATCATTGCTCGCTACTTCGCCGGTAAAGGTCACCGTCAGGCCGGCGGAACCGGTTGCCTGGCCGACTGCAGCGGACTCCAGTGCATGGCTCATGGCGAGCAGGTCGCGGGCGTCGTGCAATGGCAGATCGCGGCTGCTGACGCGGCGCCCACGCCCCAGAGCTTTTTGCAGATAATCGCGCAGATCGCCGCTGTTGAAGTTGAACGCCTGATCCAGCATCTGCTGCAACAGGATGTCCCGGCGGCTGTCATTCTCCAGCGGCACATCCTCTGCCACGCGGGTATTTACCGGGGCGCGGCGCTGGCGCTGCCACAACTGGGTTTGTTTAGGGTCGAACAGCCGCAATTGAAAAGCAGCCAGTTGATCCCCCAGCTGTGTCAGCAGTGCACCGCTCTGCGGTGCACTGCCCAGCCGCTGACAGAGATCCGCGAAGCCGCCCTCTCTCTGATTAGTAAGAAAGCTGAGTTGGCGGATAATAATATCGGCGCGCTTGGTGAACGCCTGCAGCGAGCGGCGCAACGCCGGCAGCTTGACTTCACAGGCCCTGCGCATCCGGTCCTCAATGGTATCGAGCATCAGCCACAACAGTGAACGGCCCTCTTGCACCAACTCCGGTAACAGCTGGCGCAGCTTCAGTTCCCAGGCTGCCTTGCGTTCGCGGCCCTTGCGCCGAATACGGCCTATCACCCGCCCTATGGCATCGCGGTGCTTTTCGACACTGTCGGCAGACAGGCGAATCGCCAGATCCGGCTGGAAACGGCTCTCCATAAAGGAAAAAAACTCGTCAGTAGCCTGCTGCACCAGCAGCTGGGCCTCCACCTCGCGCACCAGTTCCCGCTTGCGCTCCTCCAGTTCGGCGATCATATCGGTAAAATCTGCGACGATGCGCTCTGAATACTCCCAGGCATCGATCAGGTCGTGAACCTCGCCGCGGCTGGCAAAAGCCTCCAGTGCGTTCAGGGTATTGCGGGTATTGCGATGGCGCGTTCGCACGCGGGTGCTGTTGATTTCCACCAGTGGCTGGGTAAACAGGCGGCCGCGGCGGCTGAAAGGATAGGCGGTGCTGAGTGTGGCGCTGTCCACCTGCTTTTCCAGCCAGCCGTATTCCAGCAGGCTGTTGAGCACCCACAGGGCCTGTTCGCGCAGGTTGCGAAAGCGGCTCTCCGAGTCGCTGCCGTCATCGCCGTCGAGCTGCGGCGCGCGGGTCAGCGCCTCCGCGAAAATTTCCAGAATCTGCTCGCGCGTCAATGACTCGCCGTAATCCGCCTTGGCCGTATAGAGGCGCTCGTAGAGAAGGCGCAGACACTCTACCACCTGTTCCCGGTATTTGCCGGTGAGAGGGCGAAAGAAATGCTGGTGGGAACCACTAAAAAACAATAGGATGATCCCAATCAGTTGCCTTCGGGTTTTTGGTTCAGCACGCAGTACTTGGTGTAATCGCCTACATCTTCCAGGGTCCACTCCCCCTTGGGCACTTCATCCATTTTCTTGCACCAGGCATCGGAACCCCGCTTGGGCTCACAGGCCGTCAGAAAAACCACTGCCAGCACCGCCAGCCCCAAACTGCAGACTCTGCTCATCGGCCAACCCCCTCTGTTGTTATCTTGCTGTTACTGCTGGCCCGGCCAGCAGACTGCCGGATCCATACGGCGTGAGGCCAAGCAAAGAGCGGCACACGCCATTAACTATCAAGCCATCGGGCGCCGTAGCGCAGCATTTAAAGGGCAACAATCCAATCGATGAATTTACCTTGTCGCTGCCACCGGCATGCCCGCAAGACGCCGGTCTATTCCCGGCGCCACTTGGTGCCTTCGCGACTGTCTTCCAGTACCACACCCTTGCCTTTGAGTATCTCGCGAATCTCGTCCGCGCGGGCGTAATTCCTGTCCCGCTTGGCC
Organism: Microbulbifer discodermiae; assembly: GCF_040742695.1. Taxonomy (NCBI): domain Bacteria; kingdom Pseudomonadati; phylum Pseudomonadota; class Gammaproteobacteria; order Cellvibrionales; family Microbulbiferaceae; genus Microbulbifer; species Microbulbifer discodermiae. Next base: position 32,640 of record NZ_JBFLAB010000036.1, read on the forward strand.
TGATGGCGCTCGGCAATCAGCTGTTCAATCATCTCTGCCGACACCTCCTCGCCACCCCGCGCCTGCTGGAACCAGGTCTCGGGATTCTGCTGCAAGAGGCCAAGCATCTCACCGGCACGCAACAGTGCACCTTTTAGCTGCGGCTTTTCGGAAGCCTGTGTTTTGTTGAGCTCCTTTGCCATCTGGTGCAATTCGCTGATGGCTACGGGGGTATTGAGGTCATCGTGCAGTGCCGCCAGGAAAGCGGTGCCGTCCAGCTCTGCTGCGGCCGCGTCGATGTTCTCCACATCGCGCAGAAAACCGTAGAGGGTATCCAGGCTGCGCCAGGCCTGATCCAGCAACTCGCCACTGAAATTGAGCTCCGAGCGGTAGTGCGCGGACAAAAGCGCGAAGCGCAGCACCTCGCCGGGATACTGCTGCAGCAAATCATGGACTAGGCGGAAGTTGCCGAGCGACTTGGACATCTTCTCGCCATTGATATTCACATAGCCGTTATGCATCCAGTAGCGCACAAAATCCACACCATTGGCACAGCAGCTCTGGGCGCGCTCGTTTTCGTGGTGTGGAAAAGTCAGGTCCCGACCACCGCCGTGAATATCGATGGTGTCCCCCAGGTGCTTCTTGATCATCGCCGAACATTCCAGGTGCCAGCCGGGGCGGCCGCGGTCCCAGGGGCTGTCCCAACCCGGTTCGTCATCCCGGGACGGCTTCCACAGCACAAAATCGCCGGCATATTTTTTGTAGGGGGCCACCTCCACCCGGGCGCCGGCCAGCATGTCATCCAGCGACCGCCGGGAAAGTTGTCCGTATTCGGGCATGGACTCCACCGCAAACAATACATGTCCTTCAGCCACATAGGCGTGGCCCTTTTCAATCAGAAACTCCACCATGGCAATCATTTCCGGCAGGTGCCCGGTGGCGTATGGGATTACATCCGGCTGGAGATTGTTGAGGGCGGCCATATCCTCGGCATAGGCCCCGGCAAAACGCTGTGAAAATACACCGATGTCCTCGCCCTGATCGCGCGCGGCCTTCATGATTTTGTCGTCGATATCAGTGATATTGCGCGCGTAAATCACATCGTCGTATTCCCTTTTCAGTAGCCGGTAAAGGGTGTCGAACACTACCGCTGGGCGCGCATTGCCAATATGTACCCGGTTGTACACAGTGGGGCCGCACACATACATACGCACTCGCCCCGGCTGCAGGGGTTGGAAAACTTCCTTGGTACCTGAAAATGTGTTGTAGACCTGTAGGGACATTGCTCTCTGTCAGATTCCGTTTATTTCGTAGATGTGTATCGGGCGCCCCGGCTACTTATCCCGCTCTTTGGCCCAGGAGTCCCGCAGGCCGATAGTGCGGTTGAACACGGGTTCGCCGGCGGTGCCAACTCGATTGTCGCGGCAAAAATAGCCGTTGCGCTCAAACTGGTAGGGCTGTTCGGGCATTGCGTCGGCCAAACCGATCTCCGCCTTACAGCCGCGCAGCAGCTGCAAACTGTCCGGGTTGACATGTTGGAGGAAATCCCTGCCGCCGGCATCGGGTGCCGGCTGGTTGAAAAGGCGATCGTAGAGGCGCACTTCACAATCCAGATTTTTTTCCGCGGACACCCAGTGAATCACACCCTTGGGTTTTATGCCATCCGCCGGATCCCTGCCCAGTGTGTCCAGATCCACGCTACAGTGGATTTCCTGAATTTCACCTGCACTGTTTACCATCACTTCATCCGCCTGGATTACATAGGCGTTGCGCAGCCGCACCTTCTTGCCGAGCACCAGTCGCTTGTACTTTTTGTTGGCCTGCTCGCGGAAATCCTCCCGCTCGATATACAGGGTGCGGGTGAACGGCAGTTGCCGCACGGGCAGGTCTTCACGCGCCGGATGCCCGGGCGCAGTGAGCTGTTCCATCTGCCCTTCGGGATAGTTGGTCAGGGTTACCTTCAGCGGCTGCATGACGCACATGGCCCGCGGCGCATTCTTGTCCAGGTCGTCGCGGATGGCGTATTCCAGCATACTCACATCCACGACCGAATCCGAGCGGGTCACGCCGATCATGTCACAGAAATTGCGAATTGCCGCCGGAGTGACACCGCGTCGGCGCATTCCCGACAGGGTCGGCATACGGGGATCATCCCAACCGTCCACATGCCCCTCATCCACCAGCTGTTTCAGCTTGCGTTTGGAAACCACGGTGTAGCTGAGATTGAGACGCGCAAACTCGTATTGATGCGGGCGTGACGGAACCGGTAGATGCTCGATAAACCAGTCGTAAAGCGGCTTGTGGTCCTCGAACTCCAGGGTGCAGATGGAGTGGGTAATGCCCTCGATGGCATCGGATTGCCCATGGGCGAAGTCGTAGCTGGGATAAATGCACCATTTGTCGCCGGTCTGGTGATGTGCCATCTTCTTGATGCGATAGATCACCGGGTCGCGCAAATTAATATTAGGCGCCGCCATATCGATCTTGGCACGCAGGCTGCACCCGCCCTCCTCTATCAGACCGTTTTTCATTTGCTCGAATAGTTCCAGGTTCTCCGCCACTCCGCGATCGCGGTAAGGGCTGTCGGTACCTGGCTCAGTCAGAGTGCCACGGTAATGGCGCGCATCCTCGGGGGATAAATGACACACATAAGCCCTGCCCTCACGAATCAGGTACAGCGCCCACTGGTATAGCTGGTCGAAGTAGTCGGAGGTGTACTTCACCTGGCCGGCCCACTGGAAGCCCAGCCAGGAGACGTCGCGCTTGATCGCCTCCACATATTCCCCCTCCTCTTTGGCGGGGTTGGTGTCATCAAAGCGCAGGTTGCAGCTGCCGCCAAACTCCTGTGCCAAACCAAAGTTCAGGCAGATGGATTTGGCGTGCCCAATGTGCAGGTAGCCGTTGGGTTCCGGCGGGAAGCGGGTTTCCAACCGGGAAATCCGGCCCGCAGCCAGGTCATCGCGAATCAGATTCTGTAGAAAGTGAGCGGGTTTGCTCTCGGACGCCATGCTAATCTCTGTTACAGCTTTGCAAATGTAAACGCCGGATTATAGCCCAGTTGAGGGGGGAAACGTCAGGCCCATCCTGCAGTTTGCAGCGGCGTGCACCGGAGGCATGCCCGGACTGATCGCTTTTTGAACGCTCCGAACTATCCGCACAGATTGCCATTTTACCGCTACCGCTGAAGAGGTATCATGCCGCCCCTAAATGGGCCCAAAGGACAGTTTATGATCACCCTACACACGACTCACGGCGATATCGCCATCGACCTGGACTTCGACAAGGCACCCAAGACTGCGGCCAACTTTCTGCAGTACTGCCGCGATGACTTCTATACCGGCACCGTCTTTCACCGGGTGATCGACAATTTTATGATCCAGGGCGGCGGCATGACTGCCGATATGGAGCAGAAGCCCACCCGCGAAAATATCGAGAATGAGGCGGATAACGGCCTGAAGAACGAGACCGGCACCCTGGCCATGGCCCGCACCATGGACCCGCACTCCGCCAGCTCCCAGTTCTTCATCAACGTCAAGGACAACGACTTCCTCAACTACCGCAGCAAAGACTCACAGGGCTGGGGCTACTGTGTATTTGGCAAGGTGGTGGACGGCATGGATGTGGTCAACAAAATCAAAGGCGTCAAGACCGGCAACAAAGGGTTTCACCAGGATGTCCCGCTGGAAACCATCGAGATTACCGGCATAACCATTTCCGACGCCTATACCGACAAATAACCTAGTAGTCAGGCCGGGCACCTTGGTCAGTTACCTGATTTCCGATCTGCACCTGGACGGGAGCCGCCCGGACGTCACCCGCGCGTTTTGCGACTTCCTGCGCCGGCGTGCGGCGGGCGCGGAAGCCCTGTATATCCTGGGAGACTTCTTCGAAGTCTGGATCGGCGACGATGACGACGCCCCACTGGCTGCCCGGGTGGCCAGTGAGCTGGGGCGCTTCAGCGACACCGGTGCCCAAGTCTACCTGATGCACGGCAACCGGGATTTTCTCCTCGGCCAAGACTTCGCCCAGCGCTCCGGGGCCCTGCTGCTGCAGGATCCGAGCCTAGCCACTCTGGGTGGCCGCCGGGTCCTGTTGATGCACGGCGACAGCCTCTGCACCCGCGACCGGGACTACCAGGCCTTTCGCCAACAGGCCCACGACCCCGACTGGCAGCAGGCACTGCTGGCCAAGCCGCTGGAGGAGCGACGCCGGATCGCCGCACAGATCCGCACAGTTTCCAAAACCATGAACAGCCGCAAGGCGGAAGACATCATGGACGTCACCCCGGAGGAAGTGGAGGCCGCGATGCGCCGCTACGGGGTCCACACCCTGATCCACGGCCATACCCACCGACCCGGGCGCCATCAACTGACTGTGGATGGCCAGGCTGCTGAGCGTATCGTGCTGGGGGACTGGGGCGAGCTGGGCTGGTGCGTCAAAGCCGACCAGAAATCCCTTGAACTGATCCACTGGCCCACGGCAAGATAAGCGAAGCACCCAATCTGCCTGTCGCTGTGGCATAAAGAACAACACTGGGATGCAGTGAGTCGGGAGCCGCACCGGTCGTGAAAACCTTGAACAAGCGCGTATTGATCCTGGGCGGCTATGGCACCTTTGGCTCCCGCATCGCGCAGCTGCTGGGCAGTGATCCCGCCCTCCACCTGATCATCGCCGGACGGGACAAGCTGAAGGCGGCGGAGACTGCCTCGAGACTGCCGACTTCCGCCGAAAGCTTGAGGCTCCAGCGCGACGCCATCAACCTGAGCGCTCAGCTTGAAGACCTGCATCTGGATCTGCTGATCCACTGTGCCGGGCCCTTTCAAAATCAGGACTACCGGGTGGCGCGCGCCTGTATCGATGCCCGCATCCCCTATATCGATATCGCCGATGCACGCCGCTTCGTATGCGATTTTCCACGCCTATCCAATGCCGCGCAGCGGGCCGGAGTCACCCTGGTATCCGGGGCCAGCAGCCTGTCAGCCCTCAGCTCCGCCGTCCTGCAGCAGGCGCAGCGGGAACTGGCGGAAATCCACACTGCCGACATCGTTATCGCGCCGGCCCATCGAATCTCCCGCGGACCGGCCACGGTGCGCGCCGGCTTTGAGTCTCTCGGCCGGGGTTTTCCGGTGTTGCAGGATGACCGCTGGCACGAAACTTTTGCCGGAGGAAGTTTGCGACATACCAGACTGGCCCATCCGGTAGGTGGGCGCTATGTGTGCGATTTCGACGTGCCCGACCTGGAACTCTGGCCGCGCCAGTTACCGGCGTTGAGTTCGGTGCGCTTCGGCACCGGGGTACAGCCCCGCGCCCTGCAACTGGGACTGGCCCTCTGCGCCCGGCTGGCGCGACTGAACCTGCCCGCCACTACACCCCGGCTGGCGCGGCTGGCCGGAAGTTTGGCGAGCCGGTGGCCCGGCGGCTCGCCCCATGGCGGTATGAAAGTTCTTATTAGCGGCAGAGACGGGAGTGGTATGCCCTGCACTTATCAGTGGCAAATTCTGGGCCTGAACGCCGACGGGCCCTGGATACCGGCGGCGCCGGCCGCAGCGTTGGCGCGTAAGTTTCTATCCGGGCAGGCACCGGCTCAGGGCGCCCATACCTGCTGGCAACTGCTTACACTGGAGGACATTCTGGCCGAACTGGCGCCCTACTCTGTGGTCACCGCCACACAAAAAAAGACCCCCGCTGAATTGGCCCGCAAAGGGGCCAACAGGGTATGAATACCTATCTGGTGCTCAAAACCCTGCATGTGCTCAGCGCGATGGTGGTTCTCGGCACCGGTATCGGAATTGCCTGGTATACGTTAAGGGGTTGGCAGAGCAGAGACCGGCGGATTCTGAGCTGGATCAGCCGTGAAACCGTAATCGCGGACTGGCTGTTTACAGCCACCGCCTGTCTCCTGCTACTCGCCAGTGCGGCGGGCATGCTGATCAGCAATCCCGCCTGGCTGCACCAGCGCTGGCTGCATCTGGCTATGGTGCTGACAGCCGCTGTGTTCTTGCTGTGGCTACCAGTGCTGGCACTGCAATACCGATTACGCAAAGCCAGCGCCAGGCCCGGCGAAATCGATACCACTCCTATCATGGGTATGTGGTGCCTGCTGGGGGCCTGTGCCCTGCCTCTGATGATCGCTATCGTCTACCTGATGGTGGCCAAGCCGGCACTGTGATCAGAGTATTTTGCAGACCTCGTCAAATTCAAACCGAGGACTGCGCGGATGCAGCAATTGCGGATCGCCATAGCCCAGGTTACAGAGAAAATTCGACTTGATCGGGCTCTCCGGAAGATGTTCCTGCTGAAAACAGGCCCCTTCGGCCGGTTCCTGGAAAAACTCCAGATCCACCATTGCATTGTCGAAGCCGGACATGGGGCCACAGTCCAGGCCCAGAGCGCGCGCCGCCATAATAAAATACCCCCCCTGCAAAGTGCCGTTGCGAAATGCCGTGGCGGCCGCCAGTTCCGCATTGTCCAGATACCAGTCCCGCGCGGGTGTGTGGGGAAACAGTTTCGGCAGATAGTCGTAGAAGCGCATATCGTAGGCAATGACGGCGGTCACCGGCGCCGCCATGGTCTTGGCGATATTGCCCTCGTTTAACGCCGGCCTCAGTCGCTCCTTGGCCTCTTTACTGCGCAGAAACAGCAACCGCGCCGGGCAACAGTTGGCACTGGTCGGCCCCATCTTCATCAGGTCGTAGAGTTTTTGCAGAGTGGCGTCGTCAACCGGCTTGTCCAGCCAGTGACTGTGAGTGCGCGCGTTACAGAACAGCTGATCGCGAGCTGTAGAAGAAATCTCATCGGCCATATCTTTCTCCCAAATAAAATCCATTCCACCACTTTCAACCAAACCGATACGGCGACTGGCTTTCGCCCGGGGCATCCTCACCAATTAACAGGTTGCAGAAAAGCCGGGGGAAAGCTTTTCTCAGTCCGGATGTGCGACGCGGCAACAGTGATGTCCCCGCTGCCAAGCCACTTTAGCCCCGGATTTCAATGCCACACCTCCAGCGCCAACATCGACAGATGACAGGCGATCACCACATAGGTGACGCGGCTGCGGGTCTTAAAATAACCCCGCAACTGGCGCCCGTTGGGATTGAGCCGCGCCTCCGCCCAGCGCATATAAGCAAAGCCCGATGCCAGTATCGCAAGACCCCAGGGCGTCCTGTAAACCAATAACCCCAGCCAGGCACTCAGGCACACCAGGTTACTGAGTAAAGTCAGGGCCAGCCGGTGGGGATGGTCGGCGCGGTTCAGCGCAGCGGCCCACCAAATGCCGCACAAAAAACTCAGGATGCAGGCACTGTAGGCGGCAAACAGGAAACCACCGTCAATACCACCCAGGTTTTCCCCGGTGACTTCGAGCCAGATCCCCAGCGCGAAAGGACCTATGCCAGTGTAAGCGAGCAAATCAAACAGTCTGGTCGATTTCGTCGCTGGTTTTTTGGGTTCGCGGTACTGACTCATATGCGCTAAGCTGACAGGTTGCAAACACCCTCGGGAAACCGGGACCGGAAAAATAATCTTAGCGCAAATGGGAACGGTGGCAGCTTGGAAACTGAACATAAAATCGACGTCAAGCAGGCACTGCGGGTGTTCGACAAAGTGACCCGGGAGGGTGAAAAACGCGATGGTAGCTGGTACTACCGCGGCTTGACGGTAAGTACCGATTTCGATGGCTATACGGTGTTTATCTCTTCAGGGAAAGTGCAACTGACCATCTTCTTTCACAACAAGTACACCGTAGACTGTGGCAATGCGCGGGATCTGCAGGACTTTATCCACCTGCTGGCAATCGTGGACCGTGCCTGAACCGGCATCCCCAGCCATACACGGCTAGTGGCTTTCCCGAGCCCCGTTCACCGGCACGCCGCTGTGAAAACGGAAGTCCCCGTCATCCCCCTGTACCAGCTTCCGCTCTACTTCGAGCAGCTGCTGCACCCTCGGTGCTATATCCTCGCCGGCCGCCGCCTGCTGCGCCAGGTGGAGATAGTCGCGAAAATGGCGCGCCTCGGATTTCAGCAGCGACAGATAAAAATCCTGCAGTTCCTCATCCAGCAGCGGCGCGATACGGGCAAAGCGCTCGCAGGAGCGCGCCTCTATGATGGCACCACAGATCAGTGTATCGATCAGCCGGCCCGGCTCTGCGCCGCGCACTTCTGCCCGCAGACCGGCGGCATAGCGGGAGGCACTGATATGCGGGTACTCGATACCCCGCCGCTGCATAATTGCCAGCACCTGTTCGAAGTGACGCAGCTCTTCCCTCGCCAGACGGGACATTTTGTGCAACAACTCAAAGTTGTCCAGGTAGCGGAACATCAGATTTAGCGCGGTGCCAGCGGCCTTTTTTTCGCAGTTTGCATGGTCCACCAACATCAACTCCGGCTGTGCCAGCGCCGCCTGCACCCAGGCATCCGGGGTCGGACAAAGCAGAAATTCGTGGATGGCGGACAGATCGGGCACTTGGGGGTTCATGCTGCTTCCAGGGGATTGAATACTGCGGGCTGAGCGTGGCGGGATTATACCGGCGGCGGCACCTGAATGGCAGTCACAGCAGCTTCAGCATTGCCGGGGTAAACCGCCTCAACGGGACACAGAGGCGGAATCCGCCAGTCCACATGCCCTGGCCACATCGTCGCGATAATGCTGCCAGCCACGGGACACCAGCCCCATCCACTGCAATACCCTTGGGCGGGCATTTTCCGGTACCAGATCCAACATAAGATGCCAGGCCTCCCTGCGGCTGGGTCCCGCCAGGGCACAGCCGGCCCGCGTCAGCGCCGCAGCCGTATCTGACCGCCGTCGTGACGGAGACTGGTGTGATGGCCTGACCGGTATAGGCCTGCGTCCAAGTGGCGCTTCACTCAACTCCCCTTCCGAACCTTCAAGGAACAGGATGGTGACGGCAGCCGCCACCTCCCACCCCTGATCGCAGGTCGCCCTATCCAGTACCGCGCGAAATTCAACCGCCTTGGGCAACAGAGTGATCTCCTGGAAACGCGCCATATTCATCCCCAGGGCCCGGGGACAGGCGAGGAACAAGTCCTCGTGGGGGCCGCTGCCACTCAAGCTGCCGGTCTCCAGCTCGAAAAGGCGTTCCGCCAGTATCCGGCGCGCCTGGCGCTGTCCGCACTGCACATAGGCGCGCCCCAGGAGGACCGGGAAATCCCGTACATAGGTGGCATACTCCTGCTGCAGATGAATAGGCAAGAGTGCCCTCGCTACCTGACCCCGGACAAACGCCGGCCAGGCCCAGTGTTCCTTGTGTTTCACTACCCGCAACAGGGAGTCCCTGAATTCTGAACGGTTCATGGTGCCCTATGTTAGGCGGCAACCGGTCCCGGCAGTAGTTTCGGAGAGAGCGTCGCACTGCCATGGTTAGCGATTGTTGGGGATTGAAAATTAATAAGATGATAACGGCTTAATAAGTGTATTATTATTTTAAAAGCCAAATAGACTGCGGGATCGACGCCAAGCAAGGATTTGCAGCCTGCAGGCGGAAAACCGATGCCGACCATTGAGAATTCAGGAGTTTGCATGATCACCCAGGTTTCTAACAGGCGGTTGAAATTCGCAGAATTTCGACGCCTGGTACCGGAATATGGATGTTCCGGCAAAATCGACGACGCCTAAGTCGTTGATTTTGGAAGAAAAGTGGAAATCACATTTTTCGCTTTTCGTGTTTTGAAACAGGCAGGATGCCTTTTTCAACAACCTCCTAGGGCGGCAATCCATTGGGAGTCACCGATGGGATTGCTGAACAAATGCTATTTCAATGTGGACATCGCCGGATAACACCATGCGCACAACCCACCGGCTGGCTGCACAGGTCAGCGCTCGCCTGGAAGAGCTCCACCGCAGTGCTGCCGTGCTGCGCACGGCCATGGAGAATCTGCAGGAGTCACCCAAGCCCTGGCAGTCCTACCTGCTTGAGCCGCCTTTTGCGGTGGAGGCAGCGAATCGGCTCGACGTCACCTTTACTGCGCCTTTCGCCCTGGCCGGGGCCCTGTTCGCACAGCTGGACCACAGTGGCCAATCCGGGGAGGCCGGCGATGCCCGTGTCACACTGCAGATTCCCGGTTTGCTGGCGGTGCCCGCCGGCACCATCCGCAAAGCCACTCAGTTGAACCGGGACAAAGAGGCTTTTGCCGGGGCGGTTGCGGACTACCGGCGCGCGCTGGGCCATTTGCCGTCACCGGAGCGGGACCGCCTGTTGCGCGATCTGCTTGTGGCGGCGGGCTACCCCCGCGCCCACTTGCGCCAGTGTTATCGACAGGTTCTGGTGTGTCCCCGCCAGCCCCATGCCATTGCCCTCAGCTGGGTCAAGGCGCGCAAGTCGATCCGCAAGGTTTCGCCACAGTGGTGTGAAAAGAAACTGATACAGCTGGACCCCACTGGCGCGGACGCCGGCATTCAGTACCAGTTGCAGCTGCTGGGGGAGATGCAGCACTCCCAGTACCAGGATCTGCGCCAGGTACAGGTTCAAAGTCGCCCCAACCTGCAGGTGGCGGAAATTTTTCGTACGAAAAGTGGGGACGACTACCGGCAGGTTGGCTATGGGGCCATGCCGGTGCTGGTGCTCGGCGACGATGCTGGCAGCCTGCCGGACTTCACCCGGGTGGACCACCAGCCCGGCGCCGGGCAGCGCCGGCAGCGACGGGACCTGGCCCTGGGGCGGGAGCCTTTCCTGCCGGCACTGAGGGTATTTCTGCGGCAAACCCACTGAGGTGGCATGGGCTCCAATTCCGCTACCGCGGGTGACCTGCTTTCGATGCAGCCCTAGCAGGCTGTTGATTTTGTCGCCTGAGAACATTGGGTTAGATACAATACGGAAAACGATAACCCACAGAGGATTTTGGTTCAGTGCGCGGTATGGATGTTTTTCAGGAGTCTCTTTTCACAACAGTGCAGTTGGAATCG
>NZ_JBFLAB010000037.1:0-2892 GCF_040742695.1 Microbulbifer discodermiae
AGCTCCGGGGAATGCCGGCGACGCTTCACGGGTTTCTTAGCAGGGATAATTTCACTCATATTAGGTGTCCACTTGTTGATAGGTGGACACCTAAATTACAGCGCAGAATTTGGCTTGGTAGATGAGTTTGCCGGACGCTTACCCCCGCACAGCAACCTCTTTAGAAAAATATTTCTCCGGTTCAGAAAGCAAATAATCTACTGACACTACGTTATTAGTTGAACCTTTGTCAGAGCATCCTGCAAGAACTAACATGATGAAGCAGAATAGACGGTGCACTTAGTTACTCCAAACTCGTTGGTTTGATACTTGAAAACAATGTCGCCATAATCAATATATATTGGATCTTGATAATACTGTTTGCCAGTAAAAAACCCATCACTTTTGAAATTATCTGAATATATACTAATGGTATGAACGTCAATGGGAGCTGTATTTGCCCTTGCATTTATTACAATCGCCTTTGCACAAGAGTTAGAGTCGTACGAATGGTGAAATCTTGGATGAGACTCGTCAAAACTAGGGACTTCATTTTCGTCGTAACCGACCACCTCATTCCCCTTTTGTGCAAACTAGCCCTCAAACTCCTTGATAGCTTGAGGGATCTCTTTCTGAAGCACTGAATTTTTATAATATTCGGTAGAGCTATAACTTCCGTCTTTTTCCTTAATCCAAACAACCCCCCCAATATCACTGCTAGAAAACCACAAACGATCACCATCCCAAACAATCACCCAACGCTGGTATACGCTAGCTCTATCTTTAGATACAATAAGTGTTTCACCACTATTATTCACAAGGTGGTATTTAACTATACCTGAAACATTTTCAACCTGTAGCTGCAAACGATCATTAAGTGCATATTCTCCAAATTCTGTTATCGCCTTTCCACTGGCAACCACTTGGTTACAGCCAACAACCAACAGTAAAAATAAAACAAAAAAAAGAAGGTTGCTTTTTATTCTTCGCACATTAATTCCCTCCAGTATATCTTGTATCCCTTGAATGCTGCCAGCTAATATGAACATCGTAATCTGCAGGGCTAAATATCGTGTTTAAAATACCAGCCCTAACCCTATCACCCAGATAGATTGGGTTGGGGTCGATTCTATCATTCCAAGTAACGGTAACATTGTAAGCATATCCGCCAGTTGACAACAGCTCAGCAAATCCAATTATGGATAAGTCCCCTAAACCACGATGAGTGCCATGCAACATTTCATATCCAGTCGAATACCCGTTTTGTATTTCTCCGTGGACTGTAAGGTTCACAAAGCCTGAACCTAATCTATTGGCCGCATCACCATACAAGGCTAGGTTAATCTGGTTAGTTAGGAACTGGTTCGCTTTCATGTATTCACCCCAACTTCCACCATTGGTAATAAGAGTTTCTCCTGAGCCATTTAACCACCTCATAAATAGCTCTTCTCCTTTTTCATCAAAAAGCTATCCTTTATTACTCTCTTGTGCACTTTCATCCCCTCCCTGCCAATTCATCACATACTGCATTGCAGCCGTAATGGCACCATTGGCAAACTTTCCGCCACTTAACTCCGAGGTTGTGCCACCAACAACCATAGTGGTAACCAACTGCACAGAATCCGGTAGCCTGCCAATCGCCGGCGACAGACTCTTGGTCACCGCAGCGGAAATAAACCCGTGCCCGAACTTGCCCCCCTGCAGCTCCGCTGCTATGCCGCCCACCACACCATGGGCCATTACCATGGTGACATAGATCTCCTTGGAGACCCAGATGTTCTCGCCAACCTGGATAGCCCCGGGCGTATCCGCAGATACCCCATTTCCCGCCCCATAGTTGCCAATGGCCTCAAAAGCCTTGTTGGACGCAAACGCAATGGCGCCTGCTTTTACGCCCTGCTTGAAGGCCTCTCTGTCCGAGGCGCCGTTGGCTTTGGCAAAGAAAGCGGTCGTTATGGCAAAGGCCAGGGGATTTGTGCTGGCTGCGAGCATGACCACTGACTGGAAAATCTGCGGTAAATTCTCCTTAAACGACCAGTACCCGGTGGGATCGGTAAACGCCAGGGGGTTATTGTGCACATAGCTGTAGCGGTTATAGCCCTGGCTGCTAGTGGTCCCGTCTATATTGGGGTCCGCCTGTACAAAGCGCCCCAGCAGCGGGTCGTAGATGCGCCCGTTCATATGGATCAGGCCCATCCGGTCGAGGGATTCGTGGCCGGTAAAGCCCCGCGGGGTTATATCCAGGATATTGGTCAGCTGGGTGCTGCTGAGGGCATCCCGCCAGTTGTGGGGCTGGCGCCGCTGCCCCCAGGGATCGAAGCTCAGCTGCTCGGTGACAGCGCCTGTGGCATCCGTCACCACATCCAGCGAGCCCAGGTGGTCCCGTAGCAGATAGCGGTTTTTGGTCACCGTCAAATGGTCGTCGGCGCTCTCCCCTGCCAGGGCACCGGCAGCCTTATCCGCCTGCCACTGGCGCATATCGGTATCGTATTTGTCCGTGGTGAGAACGAAGCCTGCGATGTTGCGACGGATTTCCGTAGTGCCGTTCTTGTAGACCTTTTCCACATTGCCCAGATAGAGGGTTTCCGTGGTACTGGTGCCGTCATCGTCGATGCGCTTCCAGCGGCTGCGCTGGGGACCATAGCGGAATTGTGCGCTGTGGCCGCCCTTCTGGATAGTCAGTGGCTTGTTGAATACGCTGTATTACAGGGTGCGGCCTGTGGTATCAGACAACAGGTTGCCGTTGGCATCATAGTGGTAGCTGGTGATACCGGCGCCGCTGCCGGTTTCACAGACTGCGTGGGGACCATAGGCCACCCCACACTGGGCACCATAACGGTAGTTGCCCACACCGGTTTTGCTGAGAATGTTGCCACTGGAGGAATAGCTGACACTGGTGCCGGTGATGCCACT
>NZ_JBFLAB010000037.1:2902-42041 GCF_040742695.1 Microbulbifer discodermiae
GTAGCGTCCGAAGCAAGAGTGGTGCCTGTTTATGCTATGGCTATACGCGGTCACCGTCCGCCTATTCCGACGGCCACGGGACCGTCCGGTCCCGTAGCAGATAGCGGTTTTTGGTCACCGTCAAATGGTCGTCGGCGCTCTCCCCTGCCAGGGCACCGGCAGCCTTATCCGCCTGCCACTGGCGCATATCGGTATCGTATTTGTCCGTGGTGAGAACGAAGCCTGCGATGTTGCGACGGATTTCCGTAGTGCCGTTCTTGTAGACCTTTTCCACATTGCCCAGATAGAGGGTTTCCGTGGTACTGGTGCCGTCATCGTCGATGCGCTTCCAGCGGCTGCGCTGGGGACCATAGCGGAATTGTGCGCTGTGGCCGCCCTTCTGGATAGTCAGTGGCTTGTTGAATACGCTGTATTACAGGGTGCGGCCTGTGGTATCAGACAACAGGTTGCCGTTGGCATCATAGTGGTAGCTGGTGATACCGGCGCCGCTGCCGGTTTCACAGACTGCGTGGGGACCATAGGCCACCCCACACTGGGCACCATAACGGTAGTTGCCCACACCGGTTTTGCTGAGAATGTTGCCACTGGAGGAATAGCTGACACTGGTGCCGGTGATGCCACTGGCGCTGGTCAGGGTCACGGCGGTGAGCCGGTTGAGGCTGTCGTAGTTAAAATCCTCTCGCAGGTCCTTCTGCGAACCCGGTTCCCCGGAAAAATCCTGCCGCCAGGCCAGGTTGCCATTGGCGAGCCAACCGAGCTGCAAATTCTGCACGCTCCCGAGGCCGGGAATCAGGCCCGTGTCGATACCCTGCAGGCGATTGCTGACCGGATCGAAACCCCGCTGTACCGTCAGTCCGTTGCCCAACAGGGTCTGGGTGCTGTTGCCGCGCGCATCCATGCCCTGTAGCAGGTAGTAGCGCTGACCGGCGGTGCCGGCCACATAATCCGGGCTGGTGACCTGGGTGATATAGCCCCACTGCGGATGATAGTGGTTCCAGCTGCCCCGGGTGTAGCTGCCATCAACCGCCGCCATTTCATTGGCGGCATCGTAACTGAGCTTGATGCGACCGTAGCGGTCGTATTCCCGCTTTTCCCAATGGTCACCGTCCACACCAGCGTCACCGAGAATGGTGACGGTTTCCGCCAGGCGCGCATAGAAATCGTAATCGAACAATTTCGCATAACTGTACTGGCCGAAATCCACGCTGCAGTCGCTGGCGATGGGGGCATTGCTTTCCGCCACGAACACCAGCTTGCCGGCGGCATAGGAAACTTTGCTGCAATCCGGGTCGCGATCATAATACCAGCGGGAGGCCTTCTCCAGGCTGCCGTCCGCTGTGCGGTCCTCGCGATAAACGATGCGGCCCAGTGCATCATGGTGCATTTCCTGGATATTGCCGATGGCATCGGTCTGCCGCCACAGTTCACCAAAACCGTTGTACTGGTACTGCCATTGCCCTTTGTCCGGGTCCACCATTGAATTTTTGCGGCCGAGTTTGTCGTACTCTACCTGGATTGTTATTGGGATACCCTGCTGCGTATCCACGGTGGCGGTGTGGGTCAGGTTACCCTGGGTGTCATACCCGTAGGCGACTGTGTTGCCATCGGTGTCAGTGACTTTGACCAGTTCTCCCAGCACATTGTGGTCCTGGTGGCTGGTCTGATTACAGCCGCTGCCTCCCGAGGTGGCGCTACTGGTGCGTACCGTGCCGTCTCCCTGCAACTGATCAAAAGTCACGGTGATGTCGCACTGGTTGCCGGGTACATCGGTGTGGGTTGTGCGGCCGAGGATGTCGTAGTCAAACCCGCTCCAGACCGCCGTATCCCCGGAAAAGTAAGGCAGGCTCTGCCGCTCCACGCGGCCCAGCTCGTCGTACTCCTTATCTTCAAACACCCAGCTACCCTCAAAGCCCGTATGGCCACTGCGCAGCTGCCGGCCCAGCTTATCGTAATACTCGACACTGCCACTGCTGTCGAAGGTACTTGTGGTGATCTTGTAGGCCGCTGCCGCCGGGCCGTCACTGCAGCCACCTGCTGGGCAGGGTATGGAGAGTTTTTTAGTGAAAGCACCGGTCTCCGCCCAATTGAAATAGGGCTTGCCAAAGGCTGAATAGGCGGTGCCAGCGCGCACCCCATTGATATCGGTGACTACTTGCGCTTTGCCGTAGTGGTTGAAGTCGGAGGCATAGGAGGTGATTTGGCCCAGAGCGTTTTCCCGGGCAACCAGGTATCGACCAGCGCTATCATAATGCCACTTGCTGATGCGCTCCTGCTCACCCGGTGCACTGCGGCTAGCTGATACTTTATTACCGAACTTGTCATACCCGTAGCGGGTCATCATCGAAAGGCCGGGGTCATCCGGCTCGACTGCCTCGCTCATGAGCAAACCGGTCTCGGGGTCATAGGTGAAGGCCGCTATGCGGGTTTGCGCGGGTATGCCGCTCAGGGGCCTGGCTGTGGTCACCTCGGTACGCATCAGGCGACCGAGATGCCAGGGGCCGGGATTGTTATTATAGGTATTATCCGTCGTCTGGCTGGATAAGAGCCGGTCCAGGGCATCGTACTTTTGCACCTGCAACAGGGAAACATTCCCGTACTTTCGGTCTGCACCACTATCATAGGTAGTGGTTGTGACTGTCTTTTGCACTTTCTCCAGGCCCAGGGTGTAACCGGTTTCGGTAACAGTGCGGACATAGGGTAAAACGGTTCCCGGTACCGGGGCAAAACTGTCCAACTGGTTTACCGCTGTAGAGATCAGCTTTGAGGAGGGATCATTGATCTCACAGCTCACCAGGTCCGTGGGCTCCAGGCATGTGGCGGTACTGACCGGCATACCCGTATAAGGGTAATCCTGCCGGTACACAGTGGTGGTAACCACCCCGGTTTGCACGTCAATCGTAGAAACCTTTTCAAATCCAAGCGCCCCGCGCCCACCTGCCTGGATACGCGCCGCCTCATATTTATAGTATACGGAGACCTGGTGCGAGGCGTCAGCGGTTGTGGGTGCGGAACTATCCACCCGGGAGACTAAAAAGCTTGGTGTCAGAAGATCCATAACCCCGGAGCCATTACCAAAGCTCAACCCAGCTGCACCGGTGCCTGTTATGTAAGTGTGGTCAGTAGATTGCCCCGGCAGTGTCATTCTGCGGTAGTGAATATCGGTAACCGAGCCCAGGCCATGGGTAATTTTGGTGATCTGATCCGTGGGCATCAAATTATTGCCTGAATCATGATAAACCACCACGTCACCATGCTCACCGGTATTACTGTAACTTAGCCGCATATGGCTGGCAAAACCGTCCCCCTCCAGATCCAGGAAGAAATGCGCATAGTTGCGGTCCGGGCTTTCAGAAAAATTGTAGCCGGGGGCCCCGAATAGCTCCTCGCGCTCGAAACTATTGCCGTCCCAATAGTGCCGCACCATTTTGGGGGCAGCCAGGGTAGTATCCACGGCCATCATGTCGAGGACGCCATTGCCGTCGTAATCCGTAAAAGCCACCGGCTGGCCGTCTGGAATGGTAAACCCGGCACTGACAAATTCGGAACCGGTATTAATTTTGGCGTGCCAGTCGCCTTGGGTAAGTTTTTTATAGAGATAATCGGTCAAACCGTCGCCATTCAGATCTGCAGGTATAAGCGCCGAGCTGTTAGGCGACCCCGCATAAACGATTTCATAATCGAAATAGCCCGTTTCTATAAAACTGCTGCCTGAGGTTTCGAAAAGCATCCACAGATAAGTATCATCGTCGGAATCACAGATCTGGTCCACTTTGCCCACTGGGGTGCACATCCAATGTACCCTGGCGTACAGGTCCACACGGCCATCGCCATTGAAGTCGGCCAGCCGCGTACTTCCAAGACGCATCTTGGGCCAAAAATCCCCTCCCACGATATCGCCAAGCTGCTGCGGCGCATCGGTAAATACCAGTGAAAAATCCTCTTCACTAGGGCTAAATTTGTAACCGCCGCTGCCATTGCGTTGCAAACGATGAATAGTTAATGAGGGCAACGTCTGCCCCGGCAGGCCTGGAGCCAGGCGAACCAGGTCCGGCAGGCCATCCCCGTCTATATCCTGTAATACGGAATTGGTTGTGCCCCGAGCCGGAATCCCCGTATCTAGCGCTGTGCTTGTGAATCCTCCGCCCGAGTAGCGATGCACTTGCCAATTTCCATCGGTGGCCACTAGGAGATCCAGAACACCACTGCCGAAGTAGTCCAGCAAATGCCAGGACATGGGTTCCCCGAGACTATCTTTGGGAATTTCAATATCACCCAAATTCTGATAGTGCAGTCGATAACTGCCCTGGTGACTCAGGGATCTGGCCAGGCTGACAAAATAGTCCCCGTCATTGTCTTTACGCAGCCAGAGCAGATCTTCACGCCCATCGCCGTTTACGTCGGCAGGGCGGGGGGCGTAGAAGCTCGCGGTCAAATCCAGGTTGCCGTCTTGATATTCAGGCGACCTGGAGCCAAAACCTACCGGAGGCTGACTCCAGTCGAAGGTAGTGGGGGCGAGGCAGCTTTCACCGACACACTCCTGCACGGACGCCAGTAGGGATCTTCCTGTACTTGCACTCAAGATATAGCCGAGCTTATAGGTCCTCAGCTCACTGCCTTCAGAATAGGATTTTATGGCGTCCAGGCGTTTGGTCTGCGATTGGGGCACCCCAAGCCAATAGCCTGATGAGGTATCGTTCCTACCACTGCTATAATGGAATTCAATATGATTTGTGGCGGCCACGCCGTCATTGCTTGCATAGTCAATACGGTCAATAAGATGTTCGCCGACGACTGTATTTTTCGTATAGTGGTAAGTGATGGTATTTCCAACATTGTCGCTGAAACTCGACTGTGTCCACATCAATTTATGGCTGCTCTTCGAACCCTTGCCATTCAAGTAGCTGTCGCTGGGATTTCCGTAATAGGCAACAGAACCGTCCTTGCGGCGGACCTCAAAATAGTCGGGACCGTATTGATCGCCAAACTGCCTAACCTGTGTGAAGGTATCGATTGCGGTTCGATATTCAGTGCCGTCAGCTCCGTAGTCCCCGGAAGTAGCAATCAAACGCTGTCCGTCCAGGCAAAACCTGTCGTTGGGCCCAAGACCTACGGCGCTGTCCAGGCCGTCCTCCTCTCGCGTCATACGGCAACGGGTGATTATTGAGAGCCCTGAGATATTCCAGCCGACACCGGAGGGGCCATTACCTCCCTCTCCCAGATAACTTAGAGAGATACGGGGAGCTACGCTACCGGAAGCCGGTCCGGTTAGAATCGGAATCGAATAGGCGGCGCTGCCGCCTTCCGTTACCCTGAATTGGCCAGCCGTCTCCCCTACCAAATCGGAAGCCACAACATCTGCATTGGTTGCCGGCGGAATATTGATTTGTGCGGGGGCCTCCCCGGAAGGTAGCGGGCTGGGATCCTGGCCGTTCGCGACTCTTATCGGTAAAGATTCGATGGGTGCGTTGCAGGTTTCAAAGTCACTCTGCTTGTTACATGCCCATACACGAAACTGGTAGTAACCATCGCTCAAGCCGGACAAAGCGGTGGAGTTGTTCTGACCCAGGTAACTGAGAAGTGCCTCTTCATCTGTATCCGGATCGACAATCTGGCCGGTGACTACATCGGTGTCAGTCCAGGTGACTGTGCCGGAAGACGGATCGTAATTCCCCTTCTCCAGATGGAACTCCACGACCCGGTTGTCGGGATTACTCCAAATAAGATCCAGGCTACCATCATAACTGACCAAGGGTGCGGCGCTGATCGCTGCTATAGGCCCGGGTCTGTTGGCGACATCTAATACCTGAGCACTGGAGTAGCCAGAACATGCCCTGGGGTTGCAAGCTTCTACAATGTAGTTGTAGGTGCCATCGGGCTTTTTATTAACCGCAAAAGAGGTGACTCCAATACTTTCATCTCCAGCCAGAACAATTTTGTTATTCTCTTTTAGCGTAAATCGACCGTATGGAGGCTCCAGGTACTGTTGCGGCTGATGGTCCCAGTGGATGGTGTAGACCCCGGAAGCGCTATCTGCTAGATCCCGGATTACAGGTGGAGCCGGTACAGGAACCTTCCATACCCGCACCGTCTGTGTATCACTCCAGGTACTGAGATCACAATCGAAAAAGGCATTACAGCCTCTTATCCTGTAATAGTAGGTGCCGTCCGGCTTGCCGGAAAATGCTGTCAGGGTATGGGTTGTGGCGGTCGAGAAGTTGCCGCTGGTGGATTCCTGGTATTCCCAGTGGTTCACGTAGTCGCCAAGATCGGGCACGACGTCGAAAGCATAGCTGCCGTCCCAGTCGTAGCCGCTGAAATCGGTCTCGCCGTGGACGAGGGTTACATCGGGTTTTTGCGGCGGATAAATAATCCGGGCGGAAACGGTATTCTCCCCCCAAAATTCCTCCCACCCATCAGGCGTCTGCACTTGCAGGAAAAAGGAGATGTGTCCATCCCGCAGGAATGGCCCCACATTGCAGCCGCCGACGGCACCCTGGCACATCACCGTTGAGCCGTTCTTAGCCTGGCTTGAGACGATTCTGACCTGGGCGGCGCCGCCAAAATTCCAGCTTAATCGGAAGGTCCCATCGGTGGAAGTGGCCGGGGAAATGGAAAGTTCGGGGCCTGCCGGAAACGTCACACTTGTCTGTTTTTGACCACCTGTGGCACAGGACCAGCTGTAGGTATTACAAGCCGTTACCCGGTATAAGTAGCTTCCCTCGGGTTTGGCGGTGACGGAAAAACTGCGCGAAGTGCCGGTATTATGGCTGGTCCAACTGGAGCCATTGTTGCTGCTCTCCTGCAACAGGTAGTAGGTAACTGTACCGGAGGCGGCAGCCCAACTGATAGTATAACTGCCATTGGAGCTGCTTGTGGGATTATTTGGCGTGCCGGGTGCGCCCGGTTTATTTCTGACCGTGAGGCTGTTTCCGCCATAGCGCCAGCCACCGCAACCGGAATCGTTGCACCCACGCACCCGGTATTTATAGGATGCATCCGCCCTGCCACTCAAAGACTTACTGCGCGCGCTGGCATTATGGACTCTTACATAGGAATTTGAATTCTTTTGCTCCCAAAGCTCGTATCTGGAGACAACCCCGCTTGAGGCGCCCCAGCTGACCGAAAATGAACCATTATTGTCTGTCGAAGGAACCGTTATAGAAGAAGGTGTGCCAGGCTTTGGCAAGTTGACCGTGACTGTAACGCTGCCCAGATTAGTGGGCTGGTCAATATATTCCTGAATAACTGGATTCCAAACAGCCTCACCCCAAGCTGTCACCTTGTATGTATAAGAACCATTTGCAGTCTCTGTGAAGGATCTAGATAGGCTAGATGTAGTATATGAGGCAGACCTTGCTCCACTGACATAAACAGCATAATAGTCGGCATTGGAGACTGAGGACCAGCTAATGGTATGGGTACCCCTTGAGTTGGTTGTGCTAGCGGAAACAGCTGCCTCTGCGAGACCGGCCCAACAAAGAGAAAAAATCAGGAAAAATATCGAAATAGTTGTTCTTGTATTCATAACCGACAGTAGTGTGACAAAGTAAGATACACCCTCAAACTAACGCGGCAACTTTGCTTGAAAGCACCGTTGTTTAGATAAATCAATACACTTTAAGCTTTTCGATGCGCTGCGCGACTTATTACTTATATACCCTATGGGAAGCCGTAGCCTACAGTCTGCCCAGCTGCGCCGAGCGGGTGTTACCAAAGCCGCAGGAAAGTTACTGTATGGCTATCGGATAACAAGGGTAAAACAGGCGTACCATCTGTGAACGGATTTTTACAATATGGGCAAGAAAGTCCTGGCATTTATTATTATGTCGGTCGCGCTTGATTTACCTTCTTTGCTTAGCATAGCCGAAACTTCGGTTATTCGAAAAGC
This sequence comes from Microbulbifer discodermiae, assembly GCF_040742695.1. Classification (NCBI taxonomy): domain Bacteria; kingdom Pseudomonadati; phylum Pseudomonadota; class Gammaproteobacteria; order Cellvibrionales; family Microbulbiferaceae; genus Microbulbifer; species Microbulbifer discodermiae. The sequence goes on from NZ_JBFLAB010000037.1 coordinate 10,791, forward strand.
ATTCTGACATTACAGCCCATTACACCGTCACCAAAAATTGATGACTTGCCATAGCCGTAATGCCTGTTGCAGCAATAACATAGAAAAACGTTGGCACAGTCAGCCAGACTATTTCGGAAGTCTTCACTGGAAACGGCAAAGGGTGCTCTTAATCACTTTTCACACTAAAGGCAGCTGTTTCAACCAGCTGTTGCCGAAGCGAATCATCCAGACAGTGGTTGATATCGCAGTCCTGCACGGTGAGATCCAAAATACCCAGCTGCCGCAGCCTGGCGCGGACCTGGCCGAGTTCCTCAGCGCTGGTTATCCGCGGGTGGCGGGTAAGCCGCACTTCCATCGGCACTCCGGCGGCGGCCAGTATACGGGCGCTTTCCCAGGCGCTGTCGCCACTGCCCCGCACGCCGGTGATGGCCACATAATTATCCGGTAGCGCCTTGATATCCAGCCCGACCCAGTCCAGTTGCGACACTAGCCGGCACAGGCGCCGGGGATAGATACCGGCAGTGTGCAAACCCACTTTAAAACCGAGATCCCGCACCTGCCCTATGGCGCTCTCCAGGGCCGGTTGGGCGGTGGGTTCACCACCCGAAAAGACCACCGCGTCCAACAGTCCGCGGCGCTGGCGCAGGAAATCCACAATCTCGCCCCATTCATAGGGCGCGGGCGCGCGGGCCGGCAGCAGGTCACCGTTGTGACAGTAGCGGCAACGCCAAGGGCACCCCTGGCAAAACACCACTGCGGCCAGGGCGCCGGGATAGTCGGTGGCGGTGAAGGGTGTAAAACCGCCGACCCGCAGTGTTTCGCTCATACCGGCATTACCCACTGGCTGTAACGGAAGTTAACCTTCCGTCTTAGCGGGAGCCGGCTTGTTGTCAACAACGAAAAAACGGCGCTCGCGATGCTCGGACTGTTTGCCGGGATTCCAAAAAGAGACCGGGCGATGGTAACCCATGACGCGACTCCAGACTTCACAACGGGTGCGTTCCTGATCGTTCAACTGGATTGGGTTGGACATGATTTCTCTCCTCGATGGTTTGCCGTGGAATTGCCGCACGGATTTTGCTGTGTTTCGTGCAATTGGCGTGCGATCAATACCTCGTCGCAGCGCGGGCAGAATTGGTGCTCGCCGCTGAGGTAGCCGTGGGTGGGGCAGATGGAAAAACTGGGGGTTACGGTGATGTAGGGCAACTGGTAGTTGGTCAGTGCCCGGCGTACCAGGCGGCGACAGCTCTCGACATCGGGCAGTCGCTCTCCCAGGTAAAGGTGGAGGACTGTGCCACCGGTATAGCGGCGCTGCAGGGGCTCCTGCCGCGCCAACGCCTCGAAGGGATCAGCGGTAAAGCCGGCGGGCAGCTGGGAGGAGTTAGTGTAGTAGGGAGCTTCCGCAGTGCCCGCCTGGAGGATATCCGCATAGCGCTTGCGATCTTCCCGTGCAAAACGGTAGGTGGTGCCTTCCGCGGGCGTCGCCTCCAGGTTGTAGAGATGGCCGGTCTGCTGCTGGAAATCCGTCATGCGGGCGCGAATATGGTCGAGCAGCCGCTCCGCCAACTGCTGTCCCGATGGGGTAACGATGCTGTCCCGGTCGCCGCTGAAATTGCGCAGCATTTCATTGATGCCGTTGACGCCGATGGTGGAGAAATGATTGCGCAGTGTGCCCAGATAGCGGCGCGTATAGGGAAAAAGGCCGGTGTCCATATGCAGCTGGATGACCTTGCGTTTGACTTCCAGCGAACTCCTGGCCAGTTCCAGCAGTTGGTCGAGGCGTGCCATAAGGGCCTGTTCATCGCCCCGGTACAGATAACCCAGGCGCGCGCAGTTGATGGTCACCACCCCCAGGGAACCGGTCTGCTCGGCGGAACCAAAAAGACCGTTGCCGCGCTTGAGCAGTTCGCGCAGATCCAGCTGCAGGCGACAGCACATGGAACGCAACATGTGCGGACTGAGATCGGAATTTATGAAATTCTGAAAATAAGGCAGGCCGTAACGGGCGGTCATGGCGAACAGCCGCTCGGCATTTTCACTGTGCCAGGGAAAGTCCTCGGTGATGTTGTAGGTGGGAATGGGAAAAGTAAAAACCCGACCACGGGCGTCGCCTTCGCTCATGACTTCGATATAGGCGCGGTTGATCAGGTCCATTTCCCCCTGCAGATCGCCGTAGCAAAAGGGCATTTCCCTGCCGGCGATCACCGGTACCTGCTCCTGTAAATCCCGGGGACAAACCCAGTCGAAGGTGAGATTGGTAAAGGGGGTCTGGGTACCCCAGCGGGACGGCACATTGAGGTTGAAGATCAGCTCCTGCATACACTGGCGCACCTCCCGGTAGCCGAGCTGGTCCTTGCGGATATAGGGTGCCAAGTAGGTGTCAAATGAGCTGAACGCCTGGGCGCCGGCCCATTCGTTTTGCAGGGTACCGAGAAAATTGACGATCTGGGCCACGGCACTGGACAAATGCGCGGGCGGGGCCGACTCCACCTTGCCGGGCACGCCGTTGAGGCCCTCCTGCAACAGGGTGCGCAGGGACCAGCCAGCACAGTAGCCGGACAGCATATCCAGGTCGTGGAGATGCAGGTCGCCGTCGCGGTGGGCCGCGCCGATTTCCGCGGTGTAGACGTGATTGAGCCAGTAGTTGGCTATCATCTTGCCGGCGCTGTTTAGGATCAGGCCGCCGAGGGAAAACCCCTGGTTGGCATTGGCGGCCACGCGCCAGTCCTCGCGCCGGAGGTACTCGTCGATGGAGGCACCCACGTCCACCAGGGTGCGGTGATTTTCCCTCAGCTGCCGGTGCCGCTCCCGATAGGCAATATAGGCCCGCGCGGTATCCAGGTGGTCGCTGCCCACCAGCACCTGTTCCACAATATTTTGTATTTCCTCGATATCCACGGCGGCGCCTTCCCGGTGGCGAAACTCGATCACTTTGGTGACCTGGGTGGCGAGCCGCTGCGCCTCTTCCGTGCCGAATGCTCCGGTGGCGCGGCCGGCGCTTAACAGGGCGCGGTGGATTCGCGCCTGCTGGAAGGCCAGGGTGCGGCCATCGCGCTTGCGCACCAGGATATCCGCACCGACACCGGCGTTGCCCGTGGGCAGGGACCGGGAACAGGATGGTGACGCCGATGGCGCACTGTCGGGGTTGGGTTGGGCGGCGGTGTTCATGGGCTCTCCCGCTGGTGCCGGCAGCGGCCGTGGCACCGGCAAAAATTGATCTAAATCACTATATGTTGTGTTATTTATTTTCTATACAACAACATATAGTTATTTTTCTAATTGAACAAGAGAGTAAAAAACCGTGCACCCGCACCCCTGTACCACCGGCGGGCAGGCCGGCTACTCCTTTTGGGTAATCGCGGGATGGCTGTAGCCTGACGGGAACCGGGGCGCTGTCGTGCTGGGAGGGCCATACCTCACAACAGGCGAGCCGACCGACACGGCCGGGTGGGAACCTGCGGCTACCCCTTTTGCCTCAGGAAAAGGGCGAAACCTTAGGGCCTGTTGACACTCAGGAGCCGGAGGAAAAGAGCGCAAATACCGCCAGCAGGGTTGCCGCCCACAGGGCGCACAGCAGTTTCCAGAACAGGGGCGCATTGGGGCTCTGCTGCTCGGCGGGATCGTCGCGCAGGTAGTCGGGATTTGGGGTGCCCAGATCGCCGATAAAGGCCTCCAGGCTGCGGTAGCGGTTCCGCAGGTCGATGCTGCAGCCCCGCTCCAGGGTGCGGTCGAACCAGGTGGGCACCACCGGGTTGAACAAGTGGGCGGGCCTGTAGCGCAGCCGCTCATAGTCGGCGGCCGAGCGACATTCGTTGATCTCTTCGCCGTAGGGCAGCTCCCCGGTGAACATCTCGTAGGCGATGGTGGAGAGCGCATAGATATCGCCCTGTATGCCGGTGTTGCGGCCGAGAATATAGTGGGGGTCTGAATAAGAGGCGGTACCCAGTGCCCCCGGGTGTTCCAGGGGGCGGAAAACCTCCGCACTGCCGGCGATATAGACAGAACCGAAGTCGACGATCTTGACCCCACCGCTGCCGTCAATCATGACGTTTGCGGGTTTCAGGTCCTGGTGAATGGTCTCCTGGTCGTGGAAAGCCTGCAGACCGGCGGCGATTTCCCGCAGAATGCGATACGCCTGCGCGGGTTTGGGGAAGCGGTTGTCGGCGATCCAGGTCTCCAGCGTCACGCCATCCACATATTCCATCAGGTAGTAGAGCCCGGTGCGGGGGCGCTGCTGCCGGTACAGCCGCACCACATGCTCACTCTGGATGCGCAGCCCTATCCACTCCTCCTGGATAAATCGGTCGATATAGTGCAGGTCGTCCTGGTAGTTGACCGAGGGGGTCTTCATCACCAGGGTGCGGCCGCTGTCACTGTCCCGCACCAGGTACAGCTGGCTGCGCTGGGAGGCAAAAATTTCCCGCTCCACCACATAGCCGTCCAGCACCATGCCGGGCTCCAGCGGGGGTGGAAACGGCAGCCGCGTCAACTGCCGGCTGTAATCGTCCAGGGTTGTCCGCGGCAGGTCCACAACCCGCACCACCAGCGCGGTCAGGTTGTCGTCACTGCCGCCCCCGGCGGCGGCATCTACCAAAGCCTCGGCTGTGGCCTGTTCGTCGAGAGCGGAGTTTTCGAGTATTCCCCGCATTACCTGGGGATCGAGAAAATCGTGCACACCGTCGCTGGTGATCAGCAACTGGTCCCCCCGCTGCAGGCCCACCTGGCCGTAGTCCACCTGCACTCCGGTATCCATTCCCAGGGCGCGGGAGAGCATCGTCTGGCGGGACGACAGCGCGACACTGTGATCCCGGGTCAGACAGCGGAAATCCCCATCCCGCAACTGGTAAATACGACTGTCCCCGATGTGGAAAAAATGCGCGTTGCGGGATTTAAACACCAGGGTCGAGAAGGTACACAGGAAGCCCTTCTCCTGTTGCAGATAGTCGTGACTTTTGCGATAGAGCTTGCTGTTGATGGAGGCGAGGATTTTCTGCCCGGCATGGGCCGCGGACCAGGTGTCCGGCGCCCTGAAGTAGTCGCGCACAAACTGTTGGGTTGCCATGGTGCTGGCCTGGGCGCCGGCCTCCGCCGAGCTGACCCCATCCGCCACTGCCGCCACCGCCCCCAGGTACTGCCGCAGGTGCCGGCTGTCCGGCCAGTGATAGACAGCGGCGTCCTCGTTGCGGGGTTTGATGCCGGCGCGACTGCAGAGGCCGGCCCTGAGTGTCGGAGACAGCGCCTCCTCATCGAGCTCGGTCGCCGCCGGGCCGGTTGTGGTCATGTGGGTTTCCTCAGCGATATCGGCCACCTCTAGCAGGTTGTTGAAAAAGGCATCCTGCCTTTTTCAAAACACGAAAAGCGAAAAATATGATTTTCACTTTTCTCCCAAAATCAACGACTTAGGCGTCGCCGATTTTGCCGGAACATCCATATTCCGGTACCAGGCATCGAAATTCTTCGAATTTCAACAGCCTGCTTGCCCCAGAGCGGGCGCTTACTCCACGCTGATCAATTGTACTGTGCCATCCGGCAGCACTTCGGCAATATTGCCCTTGGGCTCTTCCAGGAACAGGCAGGCGAAGAAGATCACCGCTGCGGCACCACAAATGATCAGGAAAAACTGGCTGTAGCTCACATAGGACAGGGCGGTGAGGAAGGTCACGGCACCCACATTGCCATAGGCGCCCGCCATGCCGGCAATCTGCCCGGTCATACGGCGCTTCACCAGAGGCACTATGGCGAACACAGCGCCCTCACCGGCCTGCACGAAGAAGGAGCAGCACATGGTGGCAATCACCGCGGCGGAAATCCACCAACTGCCGTCAATCTGGCTCAGCACAAAGTAACCCACCGCAAGACCGCCAATCAGGAACATCAGGCTGCGGCGGCGCCCCAGCTTGTCGGAAAAGTAGCCGCCAGTGGGGCGCGCCACCAGGTTCATAAAGGCAAAGCCGGAGGCGAGCAGGCCCGCCTTCACCGGGCTGAGCCCTTCAAAGGTTTCCAGGAAGAACAGTGGCAACATGGACACTACCGCCAGCTCGGAGCCGAAGGTAACAAAGTAGGCGACATCGAGAATGGCCACCTGCTTGAAGCTGTACTTCTCAAATTCCGGGACCCCCTCCTCCAGGTGCTCCCGGTTCACCCGCCAGATCATTTTGGTCTGCGCGGCGAAGAGCACCGCCAGAAGTATCCACATGCCGTAGGTGGCGCCCTGGCTGAGCAGGGCTACGCCGCTGGGGGACAGCTTGTAGGCCAGCGCCGCCAGGGCCAGGTACATGGGTACATTCATCAGCAGGTAGAAGTAGAGATCGCCCCTGCTGGTGACTTCCAGGCCGCCGGTTTTCTTGGGTTTGAAATAGGTGGAACCCTTGGGGGTATTGCGGGCTATGCGGTAGTACACCAGGCCGTAGATGCCGGCGATAACACCGATCAGGCCGAGGGCGTAGCGCCAGCCGTCATCACCGCCAAACAGCAGGGCAATGGTGGGCAGGGTCATGGCGCCGGCGGCAGAACCGAAATTGCCCCAGCCACCGTAGATACCCTCCGCCAGTCCCACCTGCCGGGCGGGAAACCATTCGCCCACCATGCGGATACCGATCACGAAGCCGGCGCCCACAAACCCCAGCAGGAAGCGGAACAGGGCCAGCGCCTGGTAGCTGTCGGCAGTGGCGAAACCGAGGCAGATCACCGCGGAAGTTACCAACAAACCACTGTAGACCAGCCGCGGACCCAGTTTGTCCACCAGCATGCCAATGACGATACGGGCGGGGATGGTGAGTGCCACATTGAGAATCAGCAGTGCCTTGACCTGCTGGCTGGACAGATCGAAGGCGTCCCGGATAAAAACCAGCAGGGGGGCGTGGGAGAACCACACGAAGAAGGTCAGAAAAAATGCGAACCAGGTACAGTGGAGGGTTTTTATTTTCGGGTCGCTCCAATCGAACAGATCGAAGCTGCTGGATTGACTCATGGTTTTTCTCCGGCTTAACAGAAATCTGGAGGAAAGAAGATTTAAGGAAATACTGAATTAATCAGGGTTTCCTTAACTCCGATGGTATGGATGCCACACCACAGGAAAAGCGCGCAAAGGGGGTAGTTGAGGCGGGGAAAAAACACTGTGTGGGGAAAATAACCCTTTGGGGCTAGGGAGCCCCTGGGACTAATCCCGTTTCACCGGCGTATTTTGTGCACCGGCTACCCCCAAAAGGGTAGTCCGCCGATGAACCACTGGAACACAAAAACTCTTTGGTGGTAAGCGGTGCCTAGAGTGTCGGTGCCACACCGCCACAGGCATATCATTGTGTCCGGGCACAGGGCTGCAAATGTGGCGCTAAAGGAAGGGCCAGCCCGACGATATCGCGGACACCCTGAACACGAAGGCGTTCCGGCAACACAAAATTCATGGGACACAGAGGGTCGACAATGCACTATGGTCAGCAAGTCGCGGGGCGGGTTCTCGCCCTGGCGACGGCAATGTTCACCGCGAATTTTTCCATCTGGACCCTCTACGCTGTGCTGGGGGTCCAGTTGCGGGAGCGCTACGCGCTCTCCGCGACCGAGTACGGTATCCTGCTGGCCGCACCGATTTTCAGCGGTGCCCTGTTGCGTTTTCCGGCCGGTCTGCTGGCGGAACACTATTCAACCAAGACACTCATCCTGGTGCAGATGGGTGTGCTGCTGCCCGCCCTGCTTCTGCTGCCCAGCATCGATTCCTACAGCGGGCACCTGCTGACGGGCTTGTGGCTGGGAATTTCCGGTGTGTCCTTTGTACTGGGTATTCGCTATATCAGCCCCTGGTTTGAAAAAAAGCACCAGGGCACAGCCATGGGCGTGTTTGGTGCCGGCAATGTCGGTGCCGCCATTACCCTGGCGCTGGCCCCGGCGATCGAAAACTGGTTTGGCCGCGACTGGATAGGGCCTGTGTACGGAGCCGGGCTGCTGTTGCTGATGCTGTCGTTTGCCATCTGGGCGCCGCGGGAAACCCGCTATATGCGCAGCCGGAGCGGGGGCAGTTTATTTTCGGACATGCAGCCCCTGCGCGAGATCAGGGTATGGCGCTACGGGCTCTATTACTATTTTGTCTTCGGCAGCTTTGTCGCGCTGCTGCTGTGGCTGCCGAACTATTACCTGAGTGCCTACGGTGTGAGCACATCCCAGGCCATGGCACTGACACTGGTATTTGTCGCCCTGTCGAGTTCGGTGCGCGCACTGGGAGGCTGGTTCGCTGACCGCTACGGCGCACGCACGGTGAACTGGAGTGTTTTCTGGACCTGTCTGGTGTGCCTTTTCTTTCTCAGTTACCCGCCCACCAGCATGACCATCCACGGCGTGGAACGGGATGTGCATTTGAATATCGAGGTGGGGATAGAGCTGTTTACCCTGTTGTTGCAGGTCATCGGCATCGCCCAGGGGTTCGGCCGCGCCTCGGTGTACAAGGCGCTGCACGACAACTACCCGGCGCATATGGGCAGCGTTGGGGGCACGGTGGCCACCGTTGGTGCACTGGGCGGCTTCACCCTGCCGGTCATGTTTGGTATTGCCCAGGACTTAGTGGGTATTCACAGCGCCGCCTTTATGCTGCTCTACGGAGTGCTCGCCTTTTGCATGCTGGTCATGTATCTGGCGATTCAGCGGGAGCGCCGACAGCAGCGCCTGGTATTTGCCAGGCAGCATAATTTTCTTCACCAGGGAAGCACGGATGCCGGGGCTTTAACGGATAGGTAGTACCCACTACCAATTTGGTGTTACGCCTGTGTAGAAGCTGGGGGGTAGAAATTTTTATGGGGTGAAAAAACTGACGGTTTCAACGGTGTCGTAAAAGCTGTAATTTGTTGCTGTCCACTCCGACAATGCAATAGGGAAGCGTAATGACCATGCAAAGATTACCCAAACTTACCGGTGGCTTACTGTTGGGCGCCTGCAGTGTTATCGCATTGCAGGCGAGCGCACAGGACACTGAGACCGGCTCGTTCACCGAAGCGCTCAAATCCGGTGAGGTGGGGCTTAACCTGCGCTACCGGGTGGAAACTGTAGACCAGGAGGGTATCGACGAAGATGCGACCGCGTCCACCTTGAGAACCAGGCTCAACTGGCGCAGCGGCAGCTACCGCGGTTTTACCGGTTTTCTGGAGTTGGACGATGTCACCGCCGTTGGCAATGACCACTACAATTCCACCGTAAACGGTGAGTTCCAATACCCGGTAGTCGCCGACCCGGAGGGAACCGAAGTCAACCAGGCCTATCTCCGTTACAACGGCGGGAATTCTGTTATTACCGCCGGACGCCAGAGGATCAACCTGGATTCCCAGCGCTTTGTGGGCGGCGTCGGCTGGCGACAGAACGAACAGACCTATGACGGCCTGCGCTACCAGTATGGCAGTAACGACAGCTTGCAGCTTGATTATAGTTATATCTACCGGGTCAACCGTATTTTTGGCGAAGACAGCTTCAATTCAGATTTCGACGGCGATATTCAGCTGTTGCACGCCGCCTATCCGCTGGCGGAGGGCCACAAGCTCAGCGGTTTCGCCTATAACCTGGACCTGGACAACTCTGTCAATAATTCCAGCCGCACCTATGGCCTGGACTACAAGGGGAATTTCGGGGCAGTCAAGGCGAACCTGAGTTACGCACTCCAGACCGACACCGGGGACAGCCCCCTCGACTACAGCGCCGATTATTATCTGGCGGAGCTGGGCGCCGACCTGGGTCCGGTGAGTACAAAACTCGGCTATGAGGTGCTGGGTTCCGACAATGGTGTCGGCTTTAAAACCCCTCTGGCCACGCTGCATAAATTCCAGGGTTTTACCGACCGCTTCCTGGCGACGCCGGCCGACGGTATCGAGGACCTGTATATCAGTGGTGCGACAAAAATTGCCGGCGGCAAACTGAGTATGGCCTACCACAACTTCGAGGCAAATGAAGCTTCCGCAACTTACGGCCGGGAGTGGAACCTGAGCTACGGCCGCAAGATCACCGAGGATATTTCCGCGCTGGTCAAGTACGCCAGCTACAACGCCGATGAGTACAGTGTGGACACCGATAAATTCTGGCTGATGGTGACTGCCAATTTCTGACTCGGCGTGATCACCCATGAAAAAACCCGGCTCGGCCGGGTTTTTTCATTTGTCTAGCAGTAGCAATTATTGTCTGGAGGCGTGAGATAAGCAAGTCCAGGCTAGCAAAACAATAGCTTTAGGACGTGCTTTAATTCCCCTTCTGATAGAATATGCCTAGAAGCGAAAAATTAGAGTGCCGGACAAAAGGTCCACATCTTCCTCTATTAGTGTGTACTCTGTCTCAAAGGAAACATTTTCACTAAACTTAAAACCGCCACCAAGACCCACTGAACCACCACTATCAGAGGCACTGAAAGAAGCTATATCCACAGTTTCATTGAGATACCCAAGGCGCGCTTTGAAGTAGAGATCGCCTGAAGTCATATAGGTCAGATACAAAGCTTCAGTGGAAATAGAGTAATCAGCCGATGTCGGAGACACCCCAACTCCAAAGACGTCCAAACTCCCATCAGATGCAGAATCAGTATATTCAGCCTCCACTCCCCAGCCTGAGCTCCAGGTATAACCACCGCGAACCCCTACATTGAAAGGGCTGGTTCTTCCAACGTCAGTATTCATAAGGCCAAAAACACCACCAATATAAACACCTTCCGCTTGTGATCCGGCCGAGCATAGCAAAGCGACAGCAGCCACCAAGACTTTAAGATTGGAACGCATTCTTCCTCCTTCATCGTTGATTAATATAAAAGCCGGCGGATTCTCACAAATAATGTCCGAAGCTTCAAGTGGCGCCACTGTAAAGAATGAGCAGATTTTTTTCACGTGGAGTAAAAACCCGGCACCGCCCCACATGAATAATTCGCATGTTGATTGACTTTTCCGCTTCCTACTCGGACGATTGTTATGCCTATACATTACAAACTGTCTTTAATCGTCACAAAATCATCAAGCTCGAATCTCTGGGAGGACAGACTAACGAATAAAGCAGTCTGTATTTTAGTTGACAATACAATACTTCGATGATAAAAAATTTTAATCCAAATATCTGCACTCCTCTCGCAACCAGGTTGCTGACAAAGTCTTCCATGGTTTCTCAGGCTCTCGTTTACAACTCATGCCCAAAACCATTCACGATAAATCAAGCAGTCATATGCTGGATTCGCGACCCAAACCTCCCGTTCTGGACAACAGACTGTTGACAAAGCTCTATTCAGTAACTTTCCAATGAGCTCTTGTATCGAAAACTTTCAGATCATTATCGAAGTCGCTAGCTTTTATTGGTCCGGCAATTAAATAAATTTCCAGGTTAATACGATATAAGGATACACCACCGTCGAGAGAGACAGCCGCAAGTCCTGCCAGGTAATTGTGCGGCCATACTGGGGCGACCACTTCCTGCGGACTTAAATCCGCTTTCAACAATATTTATATTTGATGCCTTGCTTCTTCACTCAGCCGTTGGCAGGTCATCAGCATTGCATGCTCTGAACCGAAAAAAGCGCATTGTCAACTATTGCCCCCTATCCCTAGCCGATTGCAATTACTATCCAAATCAGGCCTGAGCATTTTGGCCACGAAGGCCGACACCACCGCAAAAGGGGTACCACCTTTGCCCCAAGCATAAACTGGTCATCCTGATACACTGGAGCCAGTTTAAACACCGAGTCCCACCGCCTACACAGCGCTGATTTTTGATATTGCTGCAGGGTGTCGGGACCGTGGCCGTAACGGCCACCAGGGTCGGGCGGGAAACCGCACGGCCTCCCTGACTTGGAAAGGCGTTTAATGTTACAGGATAGCTTTGGCCGCAGGTTTTACTACCTGCGCCTGTCCGTCACGGACATCTGCAATTACCGCTGCAACTACTGCCTGCCCGAGGGCATCGGCTGCGGGCGCTCCCTCAAGGGTGAAAATCCCCTGTCGGTATCGGAAGTGGCCACCCTGGTGCGCGCTTTTGCCTCCCTGGGTACGGAAAAGGTGCGCCTCACCGGTGGTGAGCCCTCCCTGCGCAGGGACCTGGTGCCGCTGCTGGAAGCGGTGCGGGCCAGTGACCGTATTCGCCGTCTCGCCCTCACCACCAACGGCTACCGGCTGCCCAGCCAGATCGATGCCTGGCACAACGCCGGCCTGGACCAGATCAATATCAGCATCGACAGCCTCGATCCCGCGCAATTCCGCCAAATCACCGGCCGGGGCCGCCTGGAAACAACCCTGCGGGGCCTGGATCGGGCCCTGGCGCTGGATATAGACACCAAGGTCAACGCGGTTCTGCTGCGCCAATACAACCTGGACGAGCTGGAAAACTTCCTCGCCTGGATTCGCGAGACCCCGGTGACCCTGCGTTTTATCGAACTGATGCGCACCGGCGATAACCGCGAGTTCTTCGCCAGCAACCATGTAGCCGGCACCGATATAGAAACCCTGTTGCTGCGGGAAGGCTGGGAGCAGGTGATCCGCAGCCGCGATGCCGGTCCGGCGCGGGAGTATTTCCACCCGGATTATGCCGGCCGTATCGGCCTGATTACCCCTTACGGCAAAGATTTCTGTGCAAGCTGCAACCGATTGCGGGTATCGGCCCAGGGCAAGCTGCACTTGTGCCTGTTCGCCGACCAGGGTTTTGATATGCGCGAGATGATAGCCGCCGGCGACAGTGAAGCCCTGGCTGCGCATATCCGCGAGTTGATTGACGGCAAGACCGCCGGTCACCAGCTTCACGAGGGCTTCACCGGTGCCACCCGCAATCTGGCGATGCTGGGGGGCTAGGGGCAATGGCCAGGGCTGTTGTTGGCAAAACGACAATCGGCGTGGTGCTGGCCGGCGGTCGCTCCCGCCGTATGGGCAACGACAAAGCTCTGCTGGCACACCCCCAATCCGGCAATTTTCTGCAACATGCCGAGACTTTATTGAATGAACTGCCGCTGGAAAAAGTCGTCACCAGCGGCGCCCGCCCCGGAGCGATTGAAGACCTGGTGCCAGAGCGGGGTCCACTGGGCGGCCTTTATTCGGTGGCTCTGATAACCGGAGCCGACGCCGCCCTGGTGATCCCAGTGGATATGCCTCTGCTGAGGCGTGAGCACCTGGCAGAGTTATTGGCAGAGGGACAGGCAAGTGGTCGGCCCTGTTATTTTGAAAACTTCTTTTTTCCCCTATGGCTGCCTTTGAATAGCGACTGCCTGGATTATTTGCGCCACGCCGTTGAGGGCAGTGTGCGCAATTCTGTTGGCGCGCTACTGCGTCACCTGGGCGCCAAATCCATACCCATAAAAAGTGCCGGCGATTGGCATCGCAATATCAATACGCCGGCAGATTATCTCGGCTTGAGTACGCCGGATAAAACTCCAGAAAACAGTTTTTTGAGAGAGCACTGATGATGTCCGCACACGCTAGCAATGAATTCGTACCGCTCAATATCGCGGTACTCACTGTATCCGATACCCGCACGGCGCAGACGGATACCTCCGGCCAGTACCTGGTGGAAGCCCTCAAAACTGCCGGCCACCGGCTCGCGGACAAGCGCATTACCCCGGACGATATTTACCAGATGCGCGCGGTGGTTTCCGCCTGGATTGCGGACCCAGAAATACAGGTGGTGCTGGTGACCGGTGGCACCGGCTTTACCGAGCGCGACTCCACCCCGGAGGCCCTGAGCCCGCTGTTTGATAAAAGCGTCGATGGCTTCGGCGAGCTGTTTCGTCATATCTCCCTGGGGGAGATCGGCAGCTCTACCGTGCAGTCCCGCGCACTCGCCGGCCTGGCCAACCGCACACTGATATGTTGTATGCCCGGTTCCACCGGCGCCTGCCGCACGGCCTGGGAAGGCATATTGCTGGAGCAGTTGGATGCCCGCCACAAGCCCTGCAACTTTATCCCGCATCTGCGCTTTGCCAGTGCGCCCTGCGAGAGCCGGGGGTAATTCGTGAGCCAGTTAACCCATTTAAACCAGCGCGGCGAAGCCAGCATGGTGGATGTCACCGGGAAAGACATCACCGACCGCAGCGCCCTGGCCGAGAGCCGTATCTGCATGAGTGCAGAGGCTTTTGCATTGCTGACCCAGGGGGCTCACAAGAAAGGCGATGTCTTATCTATAGCTCGCATCGCCGGTATCCAGGCTGCCAAGAAAACCCCGGATTTAATTCCCCTGTGCCATCCACTGGCGCTGACCAAGGTGGCAGTGGATTTCGAATTGCAGCCGGAAAAAAACCGTGTGCATATCACCGCTTTCTGCCGCCTGGCCGGGCGCACTGGGGTCGAGATGGAAGCGTTAACCGCAGCTTCGGTAGCGGCATTGACTATTTACGATATGTGTAAAGCCGTGGATCCGTCTATGGAAATCGGCCCGACCCGCCTGCTGCAAAAAACCGGCGGCAAGCGCGGTCACTGGCGCGGCGATGGCTTGGACAAAACGTAAAAATTTCAGAGGTAAAAAGTGATGGTGAAGGTTCTGTTTTTCGCGCGCCTGCGCCAGCAGTTGGGCAGGGAAGAAACTATCCTGGCAGATTTTTCCGGCAGCCTCGGTGACCTGCGCGAAACCCTATGTGAGCAACACCCGGATTGGCGCCCACACCTGCAACGGGAGGATATCCGTATGGCGCTGAACCATGCGCTGGCGAACACCGGGGACCGGGTGCGGGCCGGGGATGAAGTCGCATTTTTCCCGCCGGTCACTGGCGGCTAATGGTGTCCGTATGGAAGCCGTTGATCGTATCGCAGTGTGTGAAACACCGCTCGATGTGGCTGGCGAATATGCGGCTCTGCAGGGTAGCAGCGGCGATGGTGCCTGCGCCCTGTTTGTGGGCAACGTACGCGATTTCAATGCCGGTCGTGATGTCTGCGGCCTGGCCCTGGAGCACTATCCGGGCATGACCGAAAAAAGCCTGCAAGGCATTATTAGCGATGCGCGCAGCCGCTGGCCTTTGGGTCGTGTGACCATTGTTCACCGGGTTGGCCCCATGCAGATCAACGATGAGATTGTTTTTGTCGGCGTCACCAGCCCCCACCGCCAGGCCGCCTTTGCCGCCTGCCAGTACATCATGGACCGCCTCAAAACCGAGGCAACTTTCTGGAAGCACGAAACCATTTCAGATCAGTCCGGTAACACCTTGCAGCGCTGGATCGAGGCCCGTGCGAGCGATGCGGCGGAGATGGAAAAGTGGTCCGCCGGCTGAACCTGCTGCTGGCCGCTTTACTGGTGGCTATCGCGCTGCCAGTGAATGCGGATAACTGCACCTTGCGAGTAGCGGTAGCGGCCAGCTTCCGCCCGGCGCTGGAGCAGGTGTTGCCGGAATTTGGCCGTCGCCATGCCTGCCCGGTCCAGCTCAGTAGTGGCAGTTCCGGTGTGCTCTACCAACAGATAGCACACGGCGCCCCCTTCGATTTATTCCTATCCGCCGATCGCGAGCGTCCCGAACTGTTGGAAAAACAGGGCGGGGCACTGGACAACAGTCGCCGGACTTACGCCCTGGGATTGCTGGCGCTCTGGCACTCGAAGTCAGAATCGAATATCGAACAGCTAATACAAACATGGCCCGATAAAATCGTATTAGCTGACCCCAAAGTAGCGCCCTTCGGCAGCGCCGCCCGGCAGGTATTGGAAAACCTGGGCTTATGGGAGAAAAAACATACCCGGCTGGCCCGAGCCCACAACGCCGGCCAGGCCTACTTAATGCTGGATTCCGGCAATGCGCAGTTGGGCTTTGTCGCCGCCAGCCAGATGCGCGCAGCCGGGCGCACTAACTTCTGGCTGCTGCCACAACATTGGTATCAGCCGATTGAACAGCAGCTGGTGATTCCCATTCAGAGCCGCCATTCCAAAAAAGCACAGGCCCTCGCCGATTATTTGCGTTCCCCGGAAGTGCAGGCGCAACTGCGCCGCCTGGGTTACGGTGTTTTACCGGCACAATATCCACGGAAAGATGGAGGGAGCGGGCTATGACCATCGCCGGTTCCGACTGGCAGGCCCTGTGGTTGACCTTAAAACTGGCCGGGCTGACGACTCTGCTGCTGTTTATGATTGGCGTGCCCCTGGCCTGGCAGTTGAGCCAGTGGCAGAGCCGCTGGCGTCACGCTATCGAAGTCTTGATTACCCTGCCACTGGTATTGCCGCCGACGGTGCTGGGCTTTTATTTGCTGTTGTTGTTTTCCCCCAATTTCGCCCCCGGTCAGTGGTTGTCACAGCTTTTTGGTGGCCCATTGGTATTTTCTTTCACCGGCCTGGTTTTTGCCTCGGTGATTTATTCCCTGCCGTTTATGGTACAGCCGCTGCTGGCCGCCTTTCGCGCCAATGGCCAGCGCCTGACCCAGGCCGCCGCTGCACTGGGTATTCCACCCTGGTTGGCGCTATGGAAAGTACTCCTGCCCGCAAGCCGCGCGGCAATCGTGAGCGCCTGTGCGCTGACTTTTGCCCACACATTGGGTGAGTTTGGCGTGGTGCTGATGATCGGTGGCGCGATTCCCGGTGAGACCCAGGTGGTTTCCATCGCGCTCTACCAGCATGTGGAAACGATGGAGTATGGTGCGGCGCACCGTCTGGCCCTGGTGTTAATGGGGCTGACCACCGTACTCTTACTGGTGGCCCGTTGGCTGGGATATGCCCTGGCGCCGCGCAGCTCGAATGCAGCGCCCGCCAGGCCGGTGGCGGGGGTATTGGGCTAATGGAAATCTCCCTGCCCCTGTCCGGTACCACCACCACTGTCCCTGACTCCACCGGGCTCAGCGTCCAAAGGCTGGTGACCTCCTTCAATGCTGCTACTCCCTGGCAATTACGCCTGCCGGCCAGCGGTGTTTTCGGCTTGACCGGCCCCTCCGGCGGCGGCAAGAGTACATTGCTGGCGGCCCTGGCCGGCCAGCGCCGCTGCCGCGGTAAAATCTCTTTTGCCAATACCGCCTGGCAGCGTGGGCGCCGCGCACTGTCTACCCACAGGCGCGCGCTCTCTCTGGGGTTTCAGGACAGCCGCCTGTTTGCCGGGCAGTCGGTGGCAGACAACCTGGCGCTGGCCCGCCGCTACAGCCGCAGGCCATTGCCCGGGGAGGAGTGTGATCAGCTGCTGACGGCTTTTGGTATTGCGCCACTGCTACATCAGCCGGTAGAGCTATTATCCGGTGGCGAGGCCCAGCGGGTGGCACTGTTGCGCCAGCTGTTCCACAATGCACCTCTGCAGTTGTTCGATGAGCCACTGTCGGCAGTGGACCGGAACCAGGTACTCCGTCACCTTCTGCCGACCCTGAGGGATTTCTGGGCCCGCCATCCGACACTGGTAATCTGGACCAGCCACGACTTCGACGAGATACAATTACTGGCTCAGCAGTGCCTGTGGATGGCGTCTGCGGATTTGTCCGCCCCGCTGTCCCTGGCGGAAGCGGCCCGGCTGCTGGACTTCGGTACACTGGGGGAGAGCTGCCACAGCCGTATCGAAGCGCGGGTGGAATCCCTGCACCATGGCCTGCTGAGTTTGGATTTGGGTGGGGTTCCTCTCTTTGGGGACAGGGTCGCCGGCCACTATCGCAAAGGCGAAACGGCGACTTTTCTGCTGCAGGCCGGGGATATCAGCCTCAGCCTGGAGGAACCGGGCCCGTCCAGTATTTTGAATTGCCTGCCGGTGACTCTAGCTGGAAAACAGAATCTGGCCGATGGCCGCATACGTCTGCAATTAACTGCCGCAGGGCAGATGTTGTACGCGGATATTTCCCGCCTCTCTTATGAGCGGCTGCAGCTGCGCCGGGGGAAAGGCTACTTTGCCCAGTTTAAGGCGGGAAGCCTGCTCGGTCTTTAGCGGGCTGTTGAAAAAATATTTTCGGCATTCTGCTTTGCCGAGCAGGGATGTTCGAGCCGCAAACCCGGCTTGAGAAAAGCCGGGGAAGATTTTTCCAGCAACCTGTCAGAAGTCGGTTATCCGGGTATCGAGGAATTACGTTGATCAGTCACAAACAGCGCGCCCGCTACGGCCGCCAGATTATGTTGCCGCAGATGGGCGAACAGGCGCAGGAAAAGCTCGCCGCCGCCCGCGTGATGGTGGTGGGGCTGGGGGGCCTGGGCTGCCCGGCGACCCTCTACCTGGCCGCTGCGGGGGTGGGCGAACTGCACCTGGTGGACGGGGACACTGTGGAACTCTCCAACCTGCAGCGTCAGGTGTTGTACAAAACCAACCACCTGCACAAGCCCAAGGCACAGGTGGCGGCGCAGCAATTGCAGGCCGCCAACCCGGACATCCGCATAGTGCCGCACCTGTGTATGGCCACCGAACCCTGGTTGCAGCAGCAGTTGGGGGGCATCGACCTGGTGCTCGACTGCACCGACAATATGGCTTCCCGCTTCAGTATCAACCGCGTCTGCCGCGCCCTGGGGATACCACTCATCCTGGCTTCGGCACAGGGCTTTTCCGCACAGCTGGTCACCTTTGATTTCCGCCAGCCGGATTCGCCCTGCTACGCCTGCCTGTTCACCGAAACAGAAACGGAGCCGGGCGGCAATTGCGAAACCCTGGGCGTGCTGGGTCCTGTGCTGGGTGTGATCGGCAGCGCCCAGGCGCTGGAGGCGATCAAACTGATTGCGGGGCTCACCCCCGCCAGCCTTAACAGGTTGCAGCTGTTCGAGGCGGAAACCCTGGAGTGGCGCAGGCTGAACCTGGGCGAGGCGCGCTGTGACGCCTGTAGTGGGAAGGCCGGGACCCCGGGCTAGGGCCCATCGACCCTAGCAGGCTGTTGAAATTCGAAGAATTTCGACGCCTGGTGCCGGAATATGGATGTTCCGGCAAAATCAACGACGCCTAAGTCGTTGATTTTGGGAGAAAAGTGAAAATCACATTTTTCGCTTTTCGTGTTTTGAAACAGGCAGGATGCCTTTTTCAACAACCTGCTAGGGACCCTCTACTGAAGTTTTTCCGAGTGGTAGGCTTTGTACAGCTCCACCGGTCTGGCCTGTTTCTTGCGCAGACGCAAATTGAGCACTTCCACCGCGATGGAAAACGCCATGGCGAAATAGATATAACCCTTGGGCACATGGACCTCGACCCCTTCGAGGATCAGGGTGAAGCCCACCAGAATCAAAAAGGAGAGTGCCAGCATTTTCACCGTTGGGTGCCGCTCGACAAATTCACCGATGGGCCTGGCGGCCACCAGCATTACCGCCACGGCGAGAATAATTGCAATGGCCATGATGGAGATCTGATCCACCAGCCCCACCGCTGTGATAACCGAATCCAGCGAGAAAACAATATCGAGGATGGCGATCTGCACCAGCACCATGCCGAAACTCGATACTGCCCCGGACCCGGAACCCCCGTCGGCGCCCTCCAGGCTGTGGTGAATCTCGTGGGTGGCTTTGAACAGCAGGAACAGGCCCCCACCAATCAGTATCACGTCGCGACCGGAAATTTCGTGCCCGAAGACGCTGAACCAGGGCTCCACCAGCCCCATGATCCAGACGATGGAAAACAGCAGTCCCAGGCGGGTGAGCATGGCCAGGGTCAGACCGATAAAACGGGCGGGCTCGCGCTGCCGGGGCGGCAAGCGGCCGACCAGAATCGAAATAAAGATGATGTTGTCGATGCCCAGAACGATTTCCAGGGCCGCCAGGGTGGCCAGTGCTACCCAGGCTTCCGGGCTTGCCATCCATTCGAACATTCGATCGCTCCTATTCGCAGCGTTGCTGTTAATGCGGCAATCAAACCGATGGTCTGCCATCGAGTTGATTCTTGCCCTGGAAATCCTGCACAGCTGGGCGCGACCGGTGGGATTTCAAGGATCTGCGCCGGCACAGTGGGGAAACCCTGATCCAATTCCCTGCGCTGGCAGTTGGCAACGCCAGGGATTGCTAAGAGTCCTCCGCGAGCCAGGCCATGGCCTGCTCCCGATCCTCGAACAGGCGGGCCTCGCCACCGATGAACCAGGAGGCCGCTTTGGTGGCGACTTCCTGCCAGCGCTCATGTCCCACCACTGCAATTCGTTTGAACTGGCGCCCGTGCTTGAGGCCGAATTTCAGGTCGTCCCAGGCCGCCCGCGCCTCCCACCCTTCCAGTTCGGTGGCATCGACCAGCACGTTGATCTGGGGGTGTTTAACGCCAACCAGGGCCGACTCTACCATGGGCACCATGATCTCGTAATCCCCGTGGGTGAGTTTGCCGCGTGCACTCAGGGACAGGAAAAAGTGCTCGCCCCGGCCCTCGATACCCACGGAAAGTCCATGCCGCTTTACGTCCATATGCATTCTCCATCTGCGATTTAAAAAGGGATTTGCGTACCTGCGTCACCAACCCGGGCCGGGAAAAGCCAGGGCGGGCTTTTTCGATAAGCTGTTATCCGTTGTCGGGGTCTTGCGACACTGTGGCCGGCTGCCCACAGTTCCAGCAGTAGTCAAACGCCGCACCGTTTTGCTCGCCGCAGCCGCGGCACACCCATTCCGCCCCGCTTGAGTCTTCATTGTCCCGCAGCAGCTGCTGGGCGCGTTCGTAGTCCCGCTCCCGTTCCAGCCACAGCTCCGGCCAGGCCTGGTGCGGTGCCAGCTCACCGGTGGCCCCCTGGGCGTATTCATTGCGCAGGAATACGGGGATACCGGCAACTTCGAGCTTGCTCTTGGCAAGCTCGACCAGCAAACGATTTTCGTGGGTAAAAATCAGGCGCGAAGACATGGCAGTTCCCCCAGGTTCCAACGCCCAAGTGGGTGGGCTAGCCATTGGATTGTAAGCGCTCCCCAGGTGAGGGGAAACCTCGACGGCTATCACCGCGACGGAATGGCAAGGCAAAGATGGCTCCGGCCTTCGCTATCACCTCAACAGCGATAAACCGCCGGGTTAACAGTGGCTGTGCCCAGTCAACCGCGGGGCCGCAGCAGCGGCCCGGGGCAGGTTTTTACAAGCGGCGCAGAACCAAGTCTCTTAGCTGAGATCGATCCAGGTGGACTTGAGTTCGCAGTACTTGTCCAGCGCGTGCAGGGATTTGTCACGGCCATTGCCGGACTGCTTGAAGCCGCCAAAGGGAACTGTGATGTCACCGCCAAAGTAATTGTTCACCCACACGGAACCGGCGCGAATATCCCGCGCCAGGCGGTGGGCGCGGCCCAGGTTCTGGGTCCAGATCCCGGCGGCCAGGCCGTAGATGGAGTCGTTGGCGATCGCCAGGGCCTCCGCCTCGGTTTCGAATTCGATCACCGCCAGCACCGGGCCAAAAATCTCCTCCCGGGCGATGGTCATGGAGCCGTCGACACCGCGAAACACCGTCGGCTGGTAGTAGTGACCGCCCTCCACGGCTTCCGCCGCCGCACCGCCACAAACCAGTTGCGCACCCTCTTCGATACCTTTGGCCACATAGTGTTCGACGGTGTCGAACTGGCCCTTGTCGATCAGGGCCCCCATAACCGTGGCCGGGTCCTGTGGGTGGCCCGGCGCGAAGCGCTCACTGGCCCGCTTCACTTTCTCGATAAATTCCCCGGCGATGGATTTTTCCACCAACAGGCGGGAGCCGGCGGTGCAGGTCTCGCCCTGGTTGTAGAAAATCGCCAGGGCCGCCGCTTCCGCCGCCTTGTCCAGGTCCGCATCGGCAAATACGATGTTGGGGCTCTTGCCCCCCAGCTCCAGGAAGGTGCGCTTGAGGTTGGACTGGCCGGAGTATTCGGTGAGGGTTTTGCCCACCTCGGTGGAGCCGGTGAAAGTGAGGCAGTCGATGTCCATGTGCAGGCCCAGGGCCTTGCCGAGGCTGCTGCCGGGCCCCGGAAGCACATTCAGCACGCCGTCCGGCAGACCGGCCTTCCGCGCCAGCCCCGCCAGTTTGATAGCAGTCAGGGGCGTACTGGAGGCGGGCTTGAGAATCACGCTGTTGCCGCTGGCCAGTGCCGGGCCCAGTTTCCAGGCGGTTGTGGACAGGGGGAAGTTCCAGGGCACTATGGCGGCCACCACCCCCAGCGGCATGCGGGTGACCAGGCCCAGCTCGGCGGGACCCGTGGGTGCGACTTCGTCGTAGATCTTGTCGATGGCCTCGCCGCTCCAGCGGATGGTGGTCGCCGCGCCGGGCACATCGACACTCATGGTGTCGCTGATGGGCTTGCCCGCGTCCAGGCTCTCCAGCAGGGCTATCTCCACCCGGTTTTCTTCAATCAGTTCGGCAAAACGCACCAGAATCTTCTTGCGCGCCATGGGCGGCATATGGGACCAGACACCGGATTCGAAAGTCTCGCGTGCCACCTTCACCGCCACTTCAGCGTCCTCGGGGCCACAGCTGGCCACCTGCGCCAGCTCGCGCCCATCGGCGGGGCTATAGGTTGCCCGGGTGCTGCCGGACAGGGCATCGACGTAGGCGCCGTTGATGAAAGCGCGCCCCTCTATCTCCAGGGTGTCCGCGAGGGCCAGCCACTCCTGCAGGGTTGTCGGGGTCTTGTGGTGTTCTGACATGGCTCACCTCGATAGAAACTGAAGATTTATTTGGTTTATACCTAAAATGTGATCACAAATCAAAAGGCGGCCTAGGATTCACTGCCCGGATCGAGGGCCTCGAAAGTACCCTCGTCACGATTCTTGCGCGCGCCGGGAATGGGGAAGACGCGGTTGTGGAAGGCGATATAGAAGCCGGGCGCCATCAGTCGCGCCGCCAACAGCGCCTCTATCACATTCTGCCGGGCGTCGGAGTCAATAAACCCCATGGGTTTCATGGCCCCGGTAAAGACCACCGGCACCGGCGGGGTGCCCAACTTGCGATAGCAGTATTCAGCGGAGTTGGACATGGTATCGGTACCGTGCAGTACGACGATGGGGTCTCCGTGCCCGGCGGTGGCCTGAATCGCATCGGCGATCAGGGCCCGGTCACTGTCGTCCATCTCCAGGGAATCCTTGTTGAGGATGCTGTCCAGCTCCAGGCAGGTGTAGGGCAGGCGCAGGCCGGCAATCAGGCCCTCGCGAATAATGGAGGCGCGATTCTTGAGGGTACCCTCCTCCTCGCAGTAGCTCTTCTCGATGGTACCGCCGGTGGTGAGGACGCGGACTGTGGTGGTGGGGTTTGGATCGGTCATCGCTTGTCTCCACTGGGCCTGGGGCCTGTCGGCGCACTGTTGCCGCAAGCTGGCGGCATCATAGTGCCGAGCGCCGGTGGCGACAATACGATTGGCCCCGCGTCTTCGCCACCCTGCAGCAACAAGAGTCAGGCAACATGGGTCTGGATCCGCAGCCAGTCCTCCTCCAGTTGCATCGCCAGCCGGTCGCCGCTGTGCAGGGTGCCCACGCCGGCGGGTGTTCCGGTGAGCACAAGGTCCCCGGGCATCAGGGTGAAGTAGCCGCTGATATAGGCCACCAGATCCAGCATCGGCGTAAGCATATGCCCAGTCTTGCCCCGCTGGCGCAGCGCATCGTTCAGCCACAGGGAAAAACTGAGGTTGTCCCAGTCCGGCAGCCAGTCGAGCTTCAGGAAGGGCGACACTGGGCAGGCGCCGTCAAACCCTTTGGCCTTTTCCCAGGGGTGGCCGGCCCGCTTCAGCTCTGTCTGCAGATCCCGCAGGGTCAGGTCCAGCGCCAGTCCCAGACCGGCGATGGCCGCGGGCACGTCGGCGCTGTTGGCACCGCTCAGCTGCCGGCCGATCAGCAGCGCCAGCTCCCCCTCGAAGTGACAGTCCCCGCGACCTACCGGCAGGTGAATGGGGTCCTCTATATCCACCGCGGCGGTGGCGGGCTTGATAAACAGCAGCGGCTCCTCCGGTACCGGGTTGTCCAGTTCGGCGGCGTGGGCGGCGTAGTTGCGGCCGACGCAGACGATCTTGCCCGGTACAGCCGGCTCACAGGCGGTACCGCAGGTGAATCTGTGGCGATACATGGAAACCCCCTTAGGATAGACATTTCGCTTAAAGCTTTTTAGGCCGCATGTGGTATGATCGCGCCCTCGCCGGATTCCCGGTCTTCTCTATCGCATCCCATTACCCATGGTCAAGAGAGTTTATATGGCTGCGCAGATCTCATTGCAAAAAGACAAGATCCGTATTCTGTTGCTGGAGGGCGTACACCAGTCCGCCATCGACCTGTTGGGCTCGCGCGGCTACACCAATGTGACCCATCTGAAAACGTCACTGCCGGAAGACGAGCTGCTGGAGCAGGTGGCGGACGCACACTTTATCGGTATTCGGTCCCGCACGCAGCTGACCCGCAAAATTCTGGAGCGCGCCCCCAAACTGATCGGCGTCGGCTGCTTCTGTATCGGCACCAACCAGGTGGACCTGAAGGCAGCCACGGAGCTGGGTATCGCCGTTTTCAATGCGCCCTATTCCAATACCCGCAGCGTGGCGGAACTGATCATCGCCGAGACCATACTGCTGCTGCGCGGCATACCCTCAAAGAATGCCGTGTGCCATCGCGGCGGCTGGCTCAAGTCCGCCGCCGGCGCCTACGAGGCCCGCGGCAAAACCCTGGGTATCATCGGCTACGGCGCCATCGGCTCGCAGTTGTCGGTGATGGCCGAGGCCATAGGGATGCGGGTGGTCTTTTTCGATGTGATCACCAAGCTGCCTCTGGGCAACGCCCACCAGTTGGCTTCCCTGGACGAGCTGCTGGCACAGGCCGACGTGGTGAGCCTCCACGTACCCGAACTGCCGTCCACAAAGATGATGATGGGCGAGGCCCAGCTGCAGCGTATGAAACCCGGTGCCATACTGCTCAACGCCTCCCGCGGCACAGTAGTGGATATAGACGCGCTGGCGGCTGCGCTGGAAAGCGGTCATCTCGCCGGCGCCGCCATCGATGTGTTCCCCCAGGAGCCGCGGGGCAACGACGAGGAATTCCGCTCGCCCCTGCGCGGTATCGACAATGCGCTGCTGACGCCGCACATCGGAGGCTCCACCGTGGAGGCACAGGAAAATATTGGTACCGAGGTGGCCGACAAGCTGGCACTGTATTCCGACAATGGCACCACCACCAGCTCGGTGAATTTTCCCGAAGTGGCGCTGCCGGGCCACGCCGGGGTGCACCGGTTGCTGCATATTCATAAAAATGTGCCCGGTGTGCTGGGCGCCATCAACCAGGTGTTCTCGGAGAACAACATCAACATCTCCGCCCAGTATCTGCAAACCAACGAAACCCTCGGCTATGTGGTCATCGACGTGGACGCTGAATATTCCGACCTGGCGCTGGAGAAACTGAAGAATATTCCCGGCACCCTGCGCTGTCGCGTGTTGTTCTGACGGCTGGATCCGGCTGACATCACCGCGGTTATTGCGGTAAAATTGGCGACATCCGCACCGGGCCGTTTAACCGCCGCCCGGTGCCGCCTCTCCCCCGCTCCGATCTGCGAGTTACCGTGAACAATAGAGACGATTACGCCACCGGCCTGCTTGCCGGCATTTCCGCCTTTCTTTTCTGGGGGCTGGCGCCGCTGTACTTCAAGCTGTTCGCCGACATCCCCGCCACCGAACTGCTCGCCCACCGCAGTATCTGGGCACTGGCGCTGGCACTGATCATCATGGCGCTGATGGGCAAGTTGCGGGGTTTGCGCAGTGTCCTGGGGGACAGGCACAAGATGCGCACACTGGCACTGTCCGCCCTGCTGATCGGCAGCAACTGGCTGGTATTTATCTGGGCCATCACCAACGACCATTTGCTCGATGCGAGCCTCGGTTATTACATCAATCCGCTGATCAATGTACTGTTGGGTGTGCTGGTGCTGGGGGAGCGGCTGCGCCGCCTGCAGTGGATCGCCGTGGCGCTGGCGGCCACCGGTATCGGCTGGTATCTGCTGCAGTTCGGCCGACTGCCGGTGGTGGCGCTGTTCCTGGCACTGACGTTCGGCTTTTACGGCCTGGTACGCAAACGCGCACCGGTGGACAGTCTCACCGGCCTCGCGGTGGAGACCCTCTATATACTGCCGCTGGCCCTGGCCTACCTGATCTGGAGCGGCAGCCCCAGCAGCAACCCCCTCAACAACAGCTGGCAGCTGAACAGCCTGCTGTTGCTGGCCGGCCCCGTCACCCTGACACCGCTGCTGCTGTTTAATATTGCCGCGCGGCGGCTGAACCTGTCGACGGTGGGATTTTTGCAATATATCGCCCCCACTCTGCAACTGCTGGTGGCGGTGACACTGTTTCACGAGCCGTTCGACCACAACCTGCTGCTGACCTTCACCTTTGTCTGGCTCGGCCTGGCGCTGTACACAGGGGATGCCCTGGTCCTGCGCAGAAAGCAGCGGCAACAGCTTGCCTGAAGGGACCGGCTATTTATTGGGTTGCCATTAGTACCTTAGGCCCGCCCCGCTTTTCCTCAACTGGCATCGGCAACGTCTGGTGTCGCCTGTCTCAGGGTTCGATAAACCAAGCGATAGCAAACCCAGGCGAGCGATGTCCCGAATGCACACAGCAGCATGACACCGCCATACCCGGATCCGCTCACCAGAATATAACCGGCAACGGCTGGCGCAACGGATTGCGTCAGCCCCTGTGCGGCCGGAACCAGCGCCGCATAGCGGCCACTGTGATCGATATTGCCAAGCGTGCCCAACTGGAAGATATCGATAAACAGCCACATAAAATTAAACAGCGTGGCACCAATCACATAAGAAACGGGATTGATATCGAGGGCCAACCCCACCAGCAGTACGGTCATGATCGCCAGTGCCCACAGCAGGGGCTTCGACTGGCCGTAGCGATTGCTAAGCCAAGTGGCAATGGCACAACCACTCAGAGTGAACAAAGTGCCCAGTGCCAGGGTATTGGCGATAAAATCGTCGCTGAGATTGGCGTCGACACCAGCCCGTTCGATAAATGCCCAAAATGCACCGACGTTGATATACACCGCCGAGACGGCCGCCAGGCACACCCAGGGAACCCAGCGCGGCAGGTACAGTAAGGCGCCGGAGTCGGTGGCCGCGACTTCCTCTCCCCCTGCCGCTGTTTCTATGCCGCGAGCGGGCAACCACTGAACAAAGGCGGCCACCAGAGCAAAAGCCGCGCAGAAAAACAGAAAGATTCCATTTACACCCCAGCGATCGGAAATGGATGGAAAGGTGTAAAGTTCAATAGCGTTCACCGCCACCAGCGCAAACAACAGGATGCTGTAGTTGCGACCTGTGTGGTGGGACCCCGCCAGAGTTGCCACACCCAGAGCGTAACAGACTCCACCGCCGATGCCCGACAGAACCCGCACGACTACCAGCGACTCGAAGTCCGTAATAGTGGTCGACAGATAATTGTTGGCGATGGCCAGTGCTATTCCAAACAGTGCCATCCACTGTCGATTGATACGGGTCAGCAGCAGCGATGTGGTAATCGAAGCGACAAAAATCCCGAACAGATCCGCCGATGCCAGCCAGCCCAGCTGCTGCTCATCAAACCCTAAAGATTCCGCCATGGCGCCCACCAGCATGGGCATACCGATAAACACGGCGTTCCCCACAATACTGATGACCACCGCCGCGGTGATGGTCCTGGGCCGATCAAAAATGGCCTGGGTGGATAGATCACCCGTGGTTGAAACAGACGCGGCATCAGACATAGCGGGCTCTGGGGTTATTGATCTAATTCTTGCGGCGCAGTACCGGCAGTGGCAGCAGACGTTGCTGTTCCGGCCAATATTCTCACTACCAGAGGCTGACAGTGCCAGAAACCGGCAACGAAACCCATCCCCCCAACAGGGGAGTTGGAAGCCTAAGCCCTATGCCTGAAAGTAGTGTTCCAGCGGATCTGCACCCCTGTGCCCCGCGTTGGTGCGGACAGAGTCGATAAAGAGATAAAACAGCTCCGACTGAGAGCTGATATCCAGTTTTTGGTAAATGTTTTTGCGGTGGTGTTTGATGGTCTCCTGACTGTTGTCGAGCTTTTGCGCAACGGACCTCATTGAATGTCCATGCAGCAGGAGGTAAACAATGTCGCACTCCTTTGGCGTCAGGATGGATTGGCCGAAATTCTGCAGGGCCTGATCCAGATGCTCCTCAAAATTATTGTTGTCGTGACTCTGGGCCTGCGACCACCGCAACAAAATACTACGAACAACCGGCTCGATAGTTTTCAGGTTTCGCAAATCCGCAGCGGAGAAAACCCGGGTGCTCTGGCGACGGGCCAGTGAAACGCTGACCAGCGTGCCCTGACTGTCTTTAAACAGATAACAAATCTCGTCGATCAGGCCGGTTTGCTGGTAATAGAGACTGAAGTATTCCGATTGTTCAAATCCGGCTGGCGCCACATCGCTGAGACTGAATACCCCTTCAACCCCCTGATCAATGGCCGAGCGGTAGTAGGGATCGAGGACATAGGCCGCGTTCTCATAAAGGGCAACATGGTGGGACCTGTTCTCATCCGCCTGTAATCGATCGTGAGTCACCTGAGCGCCCCGACCCTTGGGATAACGCAGCACCATACCGGGACTGCTGTCCAGCAGTTGTTCCAATTCCCTGAGCAGTTCGCCGATGGCTTCGTTATTGAAATCCTTATCGATGATGCCGGCCAGGGTTCGAGACCAGGCTGCGTCGAGGATGGGCAAAAGTCAGCTCCAGGATGTCCCCCCTTTGGGGGATCTACAGAAAGTGGGAAAGCTGTAATAGTCAGCAAAACGAAAAAACCATAGCAATGATTAACCCGGTGAGCAAGAAGCGCCTCCAAGTCTAATTGGATGTCACGGGAAAAAAACAACTTCGACCAGGTGCAATTGACTGATTCCCCAGACCCGTACCGGCTGATTTCCGGTGACAGCAGGGCCTGGGCTTTTCAATTCATCTGCTAGCGTTTTTCCAGCGGGAAAATCGGCCAATAAACAAAAATTCAGGTTTTAAGGAGAAGAATATGAACCCGCGTTACAACCTGGCAGCGGTCAGCACCGCTCTGGCCATCTGTTCCCCATCCGTCCTGGCCGCCCAAATCGAAGAGGTTATGGTCACCGCCCAAAAGCGGGCTGAGTCTGTCAATGACATAGGGGTTTCCGCCAGTGCGTTTTCCGGCGATCAGTTGCAACAGGCGGGTATTGATTCTGCTGTGGACCTGGGTGGCCAGACGCCGGGCCTGGTTGCAGTAAACTCCACCTCCGGGGGAACACCTATATTCGCAATACGCGGTATAGGGCTCGACGACTTCAGTGCAAACAATTCCAGCGGTGTAGGCGTCTATACGGATGAAGTCTTTGCCAGTAGCCCCGCTTACCTGGGCGGGCAACTGTTTGATATCCAACGGGTTGAAGTTCTCAAAGGCCCGCAGGGTACCCTCTACGGTAAAAACACCACCGGCGGTGCCATCAACTTTATTACCAATAAACCCACAGATACATTGGAAGCCTACCTGGAAGCGGATTACAGCAGCTTCAATACGCTGGAAGTCACCTCCGCAGTGTCCAACGCTCTGAGCGACAGTGTTCGCGGCCGTCTCAGCATCAACTATGTCAAATCCCAGGACGGCTGGCAGCAGGACGAGGTGACCGGGGAGGAATTTGGCCTGCAGGATCGGTTTGCCATTCGCGGACAGCTGGGTTTCGACTTTGGTGAAAACGGCGATGGAAATCTGCGCGTCTACTACAACCAGGACAAATCCAAACCCCTGTCTCCCGACAGTGAAGGTATTGGGGATGCCCTGCTGCTGCCGGATTTCAATGTGCTTAATTCCCCCGATGATCCGCGCAAAGTCAGTGTTGGCAACCTGGACGTGGATCGCGACGAGAGAGGCAGTGGCATAGCGCTGACCCTGAACTACAGTTTCGAGTATTTCGACTTTGTGTCTATCAGTTCCTGGGACAGCTACCGCCGGGACATCGTGGACAATTACGACGGCACAGCCGCCTCCACCACCACTCTGCTGCAGGATAACGACCTGGCTCAATGGGCACAGGAATTTCGCCTGGTGTCTAATAGCAGCGGGGGTTTTACCTGGGTGGCTGGCGTGAATATTTCCAACGAGCTGGTTGATGCCGTCGATATCTTCGATGACTCCTTCCTGGTCACCGACTCCGTGGCCAATGGTGTGCTCAATCCGGCAGATATCAGTGCTTTTGAGCTGGACCAGTTTATTTCCGACTATGAACAGGAAACCGATTCCTACGGTTTCTACCTGCACACTGAAACCGATATTACCGATACCACAAGCCTGATTGTGGGCCTGCGCTACTCCTATGACCAGCGCGCTTTTAAGGGTGAGGACACCAACCTCAGCTTTGGGGAGATTTTTCCCATTGTTTCACTGGATGAAAGCCACGACGAAGACGCGCTTACCGGAAAAATCGGCCTGGACTGGGACGCCACTGACAATCTGATGGTCTATGGCAGTGTTTCCACCAGCTATAAAAGCGGCGTCTACTATGGGGCCGCGGTGGTGGACAGCGATGCCTGGAGCTACATTGAGCCGGAAGATGTGCTGGCTTACGAGGCGGGCTTTAAGTGGAGCCTGTTCGACAGCAGCCTACAGCTCAACGGCGCTGTGTTTATGCTGGAATACGAAAATCGCCAATCCCTGTTTACCTTCACCTCCGATGAATTCAGTGAGCTGCTGGGTGTACCGGTATTGGATACCACCCTGGCCAGTATTCCGGAATCCGAAACCCGCGGTTTTGAGTTGGACATCCACTGGTTGCCTACGGATTCTCTCACCATCCAGGCGGGCGTCGCCTACCTGGATGCCGAAGTGACCAAAGCACCGGGAATCGATGAGCTGCGCGGTATCAATCCCGACCCGAGTGTGAACGATATGGCGATTGTCGACGGCACAGGTTTTATCGATGCGCTGGGTGCCGGATTAACCGCCGGTACTCCGCTGTCGCAGGCTCCGGAGTGGAGCTACAATGGTTTAGTGGCTTACGAAACACCGGTGAGCAGCGACTGGAGCCTGCGTCTGCAGACCAGCTACAGTTGGGCCGACAGTCAGTTTGCTCAACTGGCTGACAGCAACGCCGAGTACGGACCGGTTGAAGACCTGGGTGTGCGTGTTTCCCTGATTCATGTGGATGAAGATCTGAGCTTTAGTCTCTGGGGGCGCAACCTCCAGGACGATGATTCTGTGACTTATGCCTTCACCGGTTTTGCGGGTCGCACTGTCTATCGCCAGCAGCCAACCACCTATGGGGCAAGTGTTAAATACAGCTTCTTTTAATTGGACCCACAAGCCATTAACCCGACAGGCAGGCAAATAAACAGCGGGGTTAATTACAGTGGAGATTGTGGGGCGGCCCGGGTCGCCCTTTTCTAGCAGGCTGTTGAAATTGTCCCGCATCATCAGCGGCTTTGATAAAATTCTCGTACGATAAAAACTAGGTCTTACTCCGACATGCGTGGCGCTGATATCACTCAAGAAGCTCTTTTTACAACGGTACACCTCGAGAGCTTCGTG